>NZ_JBYSZA010000024.1:0-85472 GCF_058786735.1 Pseudomonas sp. FW305-7 | reverse complement strand
CGCGAAGGCCAGGCCGACGACAAGACCAGCTGCTGGCTGCGCGTCTCCAGCGCCTGGGCCGGCGCCCAGTACGGCGGTATCGCCATCCCGCGCATCGGTATGGAAGTCCTCGTGACTTTCCTCGAAGGCGACCCCGACCAACCGCTGATCAGCGGCTGCCTGTACCACAAGGAAAACACCGTTCCCTATGCGCTGCCGGCGAACAAGACGCGCACGACGTTCAAAACCCTGAGCTCCATGGGCGATGGCGGTTACAACGAACTGCGCATCGAAGACAAGAAAGGTCAGGAACAGATCTACCTGCATGCCCAGCGCGACTGGGATGAAAACATCGAGCACGACCAGAAGATTCGGGTCGGTAATGAACGTCACGATACGGTCGAGAAGAACAGCTACACGGAATTCAAGGCCGAAGAACACCACACGGTTTATGAAGACCGCAAGGTTGAAGCGCAGGCCAATGATCACCTGACGGTGGGGGTGAATCAGCACGTCAAGATTGGCACTGGGCAGTTCATTGATGCCGGGCAGGAAATTCACCTGAGCAGCGGCATGAAAGTCGTGATGGAAGCCGGCGCCGAACTGACCCTGATCGGCGGTGGCAGCTTCATCAAGATTGATGCCGGCGGAGTGACCATGAGCGGGCCGGTGATCAATATCAACTCCGGTGGTGGCCCGGGCAGTGGCACGGGAGCGGCGCCGCTGTTGCCGGGGCCGTTGAAGCAGGCGGATGCAGATAAGGCCGGGCAGTTGTTGGTGCCTGCTTTACGTCAAACCCTGCAACGAGCAGCCACAACGGCTCAGCCAGTCTGCGAGATATGCGAAAAACTGAAGGCGATGAAATGATCCCCGGTACCACACTTTATCTGCTTCTGGATGGAGCAAAGATCGAAAACCTTCCGGCCCGTGTATACAGCCTGGATGAAAACCCGATTGTCGAATGGCTTTACCACTCAACCCCCTTGCAAGAGGTGTTTGATGTCGGCCCTGCGCTGGTCGTCTTGCGCGCCAACACCGCACTCGAAAAAGCCTTCACTGAGGACTGGCAAAACGACGCTGGCCTGATCATCGAAAGTGATGCGCCCATTCAGCAATTGACTGAACATCTGCGCAGCCTGATCCATGTACGGGTGCCCGGTGATGCGTCAATGCTGTTTCGATACTACGACCCGCGAGTCATGCGCCATTGGTTGCCGCCCCTGAGTCCAGCTGAAAAAGATCACTTGATGGGACCGATCCGCCGCGTGCGTCTGCCGGCCCGAGAGGGTGAGCAAGAACAGTGGATCGTTCGTAAGCAAGATCGCCAAAGTGCCCAGCAATATGCCGAGCGACCGTGGCTATACCTCGATGAGCAACAGTTGCAACAGCTCAATCAAGGCAAGCTGGAGCTGTTTGATCAACAGCTGCTGGAGCACGTCAACACCTACTTCCCTGATTGCCTGGCCCAGCGCTCGTCCACGGAGCAACAGCAATGGGCAGTGCTCTGCCGCGAAGGCGCCGCCAGCCACGGTTACTCGGCGCCCAAGGAAGTGGCGCGCTGGTCGGCACTGGTTGCCGAGCATGGCACCGAGTTTCCGCGAGCACCTGAACATCAGGCCTACCGCGAGATTCTGCAAGAACCCACGCTTAACGCCACACAACGCCTGGATGCCTTGTTGGTAGAACTGCATCGCCATTGGCTGCTAACTGACAAGGAGTCTTTTGCATGACTGCCCAACCGCTCGATAAAAACCGCAATCTGGCCGCCGCTGATCAGGCTGCACAATGCCAGTTCGGCGACGAGGAACTGTCGAGCCCAGGTACCACCTGCCCGGCCAAACACCCGGAAATTTTCATTGTTCCCGCACGCTACGCGAAGGCCGAACAGGCCGCCGAACATGCTGACTTCAATCCTCCCAGCCCGACCAAAAGCCACCCGATGGCACTGCGTCGCCTGCGCGCAGGTTATGTCTACCTGTGGCACGCCGAAGGTCCCTTGAAACGCTACGGCGTAGGCGCAGATGGCCTGCTGGTCGAGCAGTCGCTCACCCAACCCCACGCCGAAATCGCCACAGGCGAAAAAGCCGGTATCGCCCTGAACAAAAGCACCGACGCCTGGATGCTCTACAGCGAAAGACCGCTGAGCAAAGACGCCTGTGAGAGCCTGAAAAAGAACGGCGAACGACGCAAACGCATGCGTCAGGTAGCACTCACCGAAGTCGCCAAGAGCCTGACAGCCAAACACTGCCCACCGCTCGAAAAAGCCCCGACACTTATCGCCGAGCTGATGCCCAAGGTACGTGATCAAGCCCTTGCGCATGATTATCAGCAGAACGGTGCGGCCCAGCGTGAAGACGTCAAAGAACAACGCAAAGTGGCAAAAGCCGCTCCTACTCAGGAAAACATCAAAGCTTACTCCGCCAGCTCGCAGTCCCTCCACGAACGCGAACAGGCAGCCAGTGCACAGCCACCGGGGAAACCAGCGGAAGAGCCCGGGACCTGGAGCGCTACACCCTGGGAAGTGGCACCCACTCAAGCCTGGCTGGATAAGGCCAAGAGTGAGTCGGCGCCGCTTTATGCGGTGTTTGCTGCGCTGGATGATGACTTGGGGGTGTTACGCGATATCAACCATGAGCAGGAATTGGTCGAAGCGGGCCATGAAAAATGGGTCGGTGATAACAACCTGCGCTTGAGCATCGGCGGATTCATTCGCAGCTTGATCACCGAAGACGGAGCCGAGTTGGCTGGCACACTCAGTTACCGCTACAAGGACCGAGACATCAAGCTCACGCCTGATCAAGGCCGGACCATACTCGATGCTCAGCACAAACTGGATGATCAACTCAGGGCAGAAACCCAGGCACGTCGATACGGCGGCCAGCCAAGTCGAACTGAAGCCACTGCGCGTGATGCGCGTATTGCCGAAATCGTGGCACCTGTGCGGGCCTTCATTCCGGCAGATTTGTACAACGAAGCGGAATACGTGGTGCGCGAGTACCGTGCCGAAAAACAGGCCAACCTCGACGACGACTTCCTCAGTGCCAAGGTGAGTAAGTACATCGATCTTGAGGCGATGAACACCTGGCTCGACACCACCGCCCCCACGCATTTCAAGCAGATTGAACAGCGACATACAGTACTGTTTGAGGATCGAGGCTCGTACCTCAAACGCTCAGACAATGGCACCTGGTTTGTCGACTACAACGACCTGGAAACGCGGAACTGGTTGAGCGAAATGGCCACTGGTTGCCTGACCGCCCAGTGCATTCGTGCGAAGGGCGCCGAGCAATATGCCGACTATGTGCGAGCGGCCGATGGCGGTGCACTGACGCAACTGTTCCGCGCTTGGGCGCCTTCGATCGATGCGGGTATTAACAACACAACCCGTTTGGGCGAGCTAATGGCAGCGCTCGAATCCGATAACGTCACCGCGACCCGTCAGGCACTTGCACCACTGACTGCACCGATTCTGGATGACATCGCCTCCATGGCCCGTGACGCTAAAAGTGCATGGAGCGTGCTGGTCAATCGTATGGCGGCTTCGCTGCTGCTACTCAAAGGCGCGAAGACTTTCAGTAGCGCCTGGCTCGGCATATTGGTTGCTGCTCGCTTGGGCAGCGATGTGCGTTTACAAGCTGTGAGCGAAGCTGGCCGACAGGTATGGAAGTTGCTGGGTCAAAGTGCCGAAGGGCTGACGCAATGGGCTAATACCACCGGAAAAGCCATTGGTGCCGGCCGCGTGGCAGGTATTACCAATTCCAGCTTCGTAACCAGCAGTGGCGGGGTCGTACCACTCGCGGCATTGCTGCTGAATACGTTCAATGCGAGTAACTATTTGAGCCAGGCTGGGAAGCTGGAGGGAATGGACAATCAGCGGGTGAACGACACTGTTTCGGCGTCATTGTACGCGGCGGCGGCGCTGGTGGCGGTGATTGATAGTCAGGTGCGTAAGGGACTTGGGATTAAGACCTTTTCACTCAGAATGCCTGACGGATGGGTCGGAAACGCCCCAACCCTAACCTTGTTAGGAGGGGTGATTGGTGGGTTGTCTGCAGGAGCTGCATTTGCAGAGTTCAAATCCCTGAAAACACAGCTAGAGAGCGCACAAACGCATATTGATCCGTGGCTAAAGATGCGTCAGGCCGTGGTGACGGGGCAAATCACCGCTTATGGCGCCCAAGCCCTACTAGGTTTCGGCCAGACGGCGAGAGCCTTGGCCGGCTTGATCGAAGTCGAAGCCGCCATCATGCGTTATTCGTTGTGCATGGGCCCGCTGAATTGGGTCATTTTCATTTTGGGAGCGCTGTACCTGATCACCTGGTTTTTTCAGCAGACGCCGATGCAAAACTTCCTCAACTTCTGTTGCTGGTCAAAGGAGCGGGCAGGCAATCTTGATCCTATCGCGGCAAAGGCTCAGCAAGACGAACTCAATCTGCTATACGGCATTCTGTACACACCTCGAGTAAGCATGGAAAGCCGCTCTGTGATGGTCAGTTCCAGTGGCCCTTCTGGACTGGCCTCGCAAAGCGAAATCATCTCGCTGACCATCGACTTGCCGGGAGCCGAGCCTGACAGTGCCTACCTCGAACTGAGCATGGCCGGCGATCCGGTCGATACTCAGGCGTCACGCGACCTGATCAAAAACAGCCCGTACTCCGCCTACAAACCACCGCGTCCGTGGCGAGATCTGGCAATGCTCTGGCTGAAGACCAGCACCTGCAAATGGATACCTTTCCAAGAGGGTCAGGGCTTGCGCCTAAGTGGAGCGTTCCAGCCCGTCTCGAACGTCTTTAGTACACTGCCGAGCACGGTGTCTTTACGATTGCGATATCGCACGCCATTGATCGCGATGCTGGGCGGCGAAAATTTTGTCGGTGGTGCACGTGGGGTAGCCTTTACCCTGAGTGATAACACCGGGGTAATTGCCCTGCGGGATGATCCGACACCTGAGCTGGATCGTGTGCCAAGCTACGCGCTCGGCGATCAGAAACCCGAGTCGATTTACCTGCAACCCAAGGAACAGAAATGAGTACGCCACCGGCAGGCACCACAAAAAAACGGTTGTTTTCGCGCAACGACTATTTAGCGCCGCTGCCCATCCCTACTGGCGAGAAACCTTGCGATGTGCTTAACACCATCTGGCGAAAGAACGACGTATTTCTCGACATTGGCAATTACAGCATCGGTTCAGCAGTGATGGTGATGTGGCCGGGCGTGATGGTGTTTTTAGCAATGTCTTTCTTTACTCGAAATCTCAACTCTGACTTTAGCCAGGACGTTTTGTTTTTGGGGGCGGCTATTATGACAATCCCTATTTTTATCTTGATCCGGAGCTTATTTCGCGAGGTCCCCTTGCCCGTGCGCTTTAATCGGCAACGTCGTGAAGTATGTGTGCCGCGAGAAAATGGCGAATATTGGCTGGTGCCCTGGGAAAGCGTCACGGCGGCAGCGACGCAACATTCCTCGGTGAGCCAGGCCGGTAAAGCCACCATGGGCTTGTTGATCATCGGCTTTGAGAACCCTGACCCGAAGGCCAAAGAAGACAACAAACATTTTTCATTCGGATTCAACTGTGGCGGTGGCACCACGGCCATGGCCTTGTGGGAGTGCATGCGCAGCTACATGGAGATTGGGCCAGAAGCGTTACCGATCACCAATGACTTTGAAAGGGGTCGGGAAAAGTTACGCGGCAGAAATGTATTTTGGGGCGTTTGTTGTGAATACGTAGGCGGCATTATTCAGCACATGCGAGCCCTGGAAATTGATAAAGCCTTGTGGCTGATTATCGGAGCCATATTTTTGGGAGGCCCACTCGCAATGATGTTGCAGGTATGGAAGCTCTCTCCTCCTCCTGACCTGCTCTATCCAGACATCATCGAATGGTCAAAACCCCTGCCGCCCGAGCAGTGGGCCAAGCGTTCCCCAGAACTGGAAGAAGCTATCGCCAAGCGTGAAGCCGAATTAGCCGTCCAGACAGATCAAGCATTAGCTTGATGATGAGAAGCAGGACTTACAACCCAAGGGCAGCACATGAGTACGCCACCGGCAGGCACCACAAAGCAACGGATATTTTCACGAAATGATTATCTGGCGCCATTGCCCATCCCCACCGGAGCAAAACCGCAGGACGTACTCAATACCATCTGGCGCAAAAACGAGGTTTTTTTAGATATCGGTAGTTACAGCGTCGGTTCGGCAGTGATGGTGATCTGGCCGGTGGTGATACTGTTTTTAGCATTAGCTTATTTTTTTGACGATCCGGACGCCTTAATCTTGGGGGCCTGCATTACAGGCATCCCGACTCTGTTTTTGATTCAAGGACTTTTTCGCGCAGTACCTTTACCTATTCGCTTTAACCGTCAACGCCGCGAGGTATGTGTTCCGCGAGAGGGGGGCGAATATTGGATAGTCCCGTGGGAGAACGTAACCGCTGCGGCGACGCAGCACTCCTCGGTAAGCCAAGCAGGTAGGGCAACCATGGGCTTGTTAATCATTGGTTTTGAGAACCCTGACCCGCAGGCAACAGAAGACAACAAACATTTTTCACTGAGCTTCAACTGTGGCGGCGGTACGACGGCCATGGCGTTGTGGGAGTGCACCCGCAGCTACATGGAAATCGGGCCGGGCGCTATGCCTGATAGCCGAGTGGGTGTTGCTCCGTACGAAGAAACACAGATCGGTTCAATCATCACTGACTTACGCAAGGGAGACCTGCTGAATGTCTTATGGGGAATATTCTGCATCACGATTCTAGGAACCTATGTCGCAGAGAAATTGCAGGACTTGAAGCTTTCCCACCCGCCCGAACTCACCTACCCCGACATCGTGGAATGGTCAAAACCACTGCCGTCCGAGCAGTGGGCCAAGCGTTCCTCAGAACTGGAAGAAGCTATCGCCAAGCGTGAAGCCGAATTGGCCGCCCAGACAGATCAAGCATTAGCTTGATGATTCGCGGGACTTATAAAGCCAAGGGAAGCAGATGAGTACGCCACCGGCAGGCACCACAAAAAAACGGTTGTTTTCGCGCAACGACTATTTAGCGCCGCTGCCCATCCCTACTGGCGAGAAACCTTGCGATGTGCTTAACACCATCTGGCGAAAGAACGACGTATTTCTCGACATTGGCAATTACAGCATCGGTTCAGCAGTGATGGTGATGTGGCCGGGCGTGATGGTGTTTTTAGCAATGTCTTTCTTTACTCGAAATCTCAACTCTGATTTCAGCGAGGATATTTTGTATTTGGGTGCCGCTATTTTGGCCATCCCTATTTGGATTTTGATCCAAGCCTTATTCCGCGATGTCCCCTTACCCGTGCGCTTCAATCGGCAACGTCGTGAAGTATGTGTACCGCGGGAGAATGGCGAATATTGGTTGGTGCCTTGGGAAAGCGTCACGGCAGCAGCAACACAACATTCCTCGGTGAGCCAGGCTGGTAAAGCCACCATGGGCTTGTTGATCATCGGCTTTGAGAACCCTGACCCGCAGGCCAAAGAAGACAACAAACATTTTTCATTCGGATTCAACTGTGGCGGTGGCACCACGGCCATGGCCTTGTGGGAGTGCATGCGCAGCTACATGGAGATTGGGCCAGAAGCGTTACCGATCACCAATGACTTTGAAAGGGGTCGAGAAAAGTTACGCGGCAGAAATGTATTTTGGGGCGTTTGTTGTGAATACATGGGCGGCATTATTCAGCACATGAGAGCCCTGGAAATTGATAAAGCCTTGTGGCTGATTATCGGAGCCATATTCTTGGGCGGACCACTCGCAATGATGTTGCAGGTATGGAAGCTCTCTCCTCCTCCTGACCTCCTCTATCCAGACATCATCGAATGGTCAAAACCGCTGCCACCCGAACGATGGGCCAAGCGTTCCTCTGAATTGGAAGAAGCTATCGCCAAGCGTGAAGCCGAATTAGCCGCCCAGACAGATCAAGCATTAGCTTGATGATGAGTAGCGGGACTTACAACCCAAGGAAGCACATGAGTACGCCACCGGCAGGCACCACAAAAAAACGGTTGTTTTCGCGCAACGATTATTTGGCGCCGTTGCCCATCCCTACGGGTGAAAAACCCTGTGATGTACTTAACACCATCTGGCGTAAAAACGAGGTGTTTCTCGACATTGGTAATTACAGCATTGGCTCGGCGGTGATGGTGATGTGGCCGACGATGATGCTCTTTCTGGGGCTTGCCTTTGCGTTTAGAAATATCTCCCCTGATCTCAGTGTATTTATTCTTGTGGGAGGAGGAATCATTATTGGTGTACCCGCGCTCTTTATTGTTCAGGGCCTGCTCCGCGATGTCCCCTTGCCCGTGCGCTTCAATCGGCAACGTCGTGAAGTATGTGTGCCTCGAGAGAATGGCGAATACTGGCTAGTGCCCTGGGAAAGCGTCACGGCGGCAGCAACGCAACATTCCTCGGTTAGCCAGGCTGGTAAAGCCACCATGGGCTTGTTGATCATCGGCTTTGAGAACCCAGACCCGCACGCCGAAGAAGACAACAAACATTTTTCATTCGGTTTCAACTGTGGCGGCGGCACCACGGCCATGGCCTTGTGGGAGTGCATGCGCAGCTACATGGAGATAGGACCGGACGCCGTACCCAATAGCCGAGTAGGTATTACCCCCTACGAAAAATCGCAAATTGGTTCGCTCATCATCGATCTGCTTAAGGGAGACCTGATAGGTGTTGCATGGGGGATATTCTGCATCACGATTCTGGGAACCTATTTCGCGGAAAAGTTGCAGAACCTGAAACTGTCTTACCCACCCGACCTGCTCTACCCCGACATCATCGAATGGTCAAACCCCCTGCCACCCGAGCAGTGGGCCAAGCGTTCCTCAGAACTGGAAGAAGCTATCGCCAAGCGTGAAGCCGAATTAGCCGCCCAGACGGATCAAGCATTAGCTTGATGATGAGTAGCGGGACTTACAACCCAAGGAAGCACATGAGTACGCCACCGGCAGGCACCACAAAAAAACGGTTTTTTTCGCGCAACGATTATTTGGCGCCGTTGCCCATCCCCACGGGTGAAAAACCCTGTGATGTGCTTAACACCATCTGGCGAAAAAACGAGGCTTTTCTCGACATCGGCAACTACAGCATCGGTTCGGCAGTGATGGTGATCTGGCCGATGGTGGTGGTACTAGCGCTGATGGCGTACATCACCCCCAAGCCTGCAATGATCTTGATTGTAGGAGGAATCATCATTGGAGTACCCGCACTCTTTATTGTTCAGGGCCTATTCCGCGATGTCCCCCTACCCGTGCGCTTCAATCGGCAACGTCGTGAAGTATGTGTACCGCGAGAAAATGGTGAATATTGGCTGGTGCCTTGGGAAAGCGTCACGGCGGCAGCAACGCAACATTCCTCGGTGAGCCAGGCTGGTAAAGCCACCATGGGCTTGTTGATCATCGGCTTCGAGAACCCAGACCCGCAGGCCGAAGAAGACAACAAACATTTTTCATTCGGTTTCAACTGTGGCGGTGGCACCACGGCCATGGCCTTGTGGGAGTGCACCCGCAGTTACATGGAGGTAGGGCCGGACGCCGTACCCCATAGTCGAGTGGGTATTACCCCCTACGAAAAATCGCAAATCGGTTCGCTCATCATTGATCTGCGTAAGGGAGACCTGATAGGTGTTGCATGGGGGATATTCTGCATCACGTTTCTGGGAACCTATTTCGCGGAAAAGTTGCAGAACCTGAAACTGTCTTACCCACCGGACCTGCTCTACCCCGACATCATCGAATGGTCGAAACCGCTGCCACCCGAGCAGTGGGCCAAGCGCTCGCCAGAGTTGGAAATAGCTCTTGCCAAGCGTGAGGCGGAACTAGAAGCACAAATCACATGACTGTCTTCGGCAACCGGAATACCTGAGTCCACCTTCATCAACAAAGGCTCAACCCGAAGTGCTACATCCCAGCTACCTGAAACAAAAAGGTTAAGGCATGAACTTGTCCGACAGCCGCAAAGGATCGCTTTCACCCTCGGGCTGAGTACCAAAGTAGATAGCGAAAAACACCAAAACAGAAAACCAGTAGAAATCGGACAACCAAAGCCAGGATGCTTGTATGAATGCCAGTGTCGAACCTCGCCCCCCATCAACGGCCTACCATAGCGACTCTAAAGCTCCCCTCCCTCCTCCAAAGTGGGCTGAAGACAACAACCGCTCTGGCGGCTTCGATACTCATCTTGCATTCGGAAATTATGCTTACTTAGAGCCGGAGATGGAGGTCACCACTCAGTTGCAAGCCGACGAGGCCAACATACTTCAGCATCAGAAAGAACGGGGATATAAAGAAGAGGTTTACTGCGACGCAAGGAGCTGGCGTTTTCAGAACTCGAGTAAAATCCCGCATTTTCTTTTCGTCAGTAAACTCATGTGCCACCCCTTCGCTACGATTGCATGGGGAACGGGCATAAGCGTTGCTTTGTTACCTGAAAATTTGAGAAATGATGTTGAAGCGTTTTTGGTACTGTGTTCATCACTAGTCACCGTAGCCATCGCGTTTTTTGCGCTGGCCTTATTTATGGATGGAAAAAAAACTGTCCATCGCATCCAGCTATCTTGCTTTTTTATTCTCTCAGCCATTGTCTATTGGAAAGAAAATGCACTTTGGGGAAACAGTGACCTTCATCGGACATTGTGGATAGGCGCCAGCCTTTATTTCATGGGTGCAATCGGTATCGACGTCCTGCTCTTTTTGCATAGCAAAATCAGTATCTACGACGGCAGTGAGTTCAACCGAACGGATGGCATGCTGAGGTTTAAAAGACGTTTCCGGCGAATGTTCGTTGCGCCTTTTGAAGAGTTCGATCCTGTCTTGCAGCTCTTGCCAAGTGGTTACGGTTCTCATGACTACGCCCTGTGGTTGCATCACCGCTACACCGATAACAAGATCTGTCTCGCCGTCAAACTTCACGCGTTAGGGCTCGATCGAAATAATGCCTTGGCCTTTTGGGATTGCCTGCAACGCTACATGGATATCACGCAACCTCTACCTGACTTGCCAGTGCTGGAACAGAGCCGTCATCTCGACCCAACAACCGTAATTCACGATGCCAATACCGGTCGTAATCCTCGGCGATGGAGAGACCAGGCGCGCCGGGGATGGATTGCAGGTGGCCTCAAAACGCTGAGCAAACAGCTCGAGGAATATCCATGGCAATCGCAGCCCTGCATCGTGAAAGCGCGAATTGATCGTTCCTTGACGATTGAAGCTTATTACCGCGCTCAAGAAGCCAAGGGTATTCATGCCTCTCCAAAAGCCGATGATTTTGATGACATTCATCGGCCGTGATGTTGAAGTTCCTTAACTCTAGCGGGGGCAAAGCCTCATGATCAGCTGGCACCTAACGATGAGCATCAGAATGGATACCGCTGCGCCCTGCTTTCTGATTCTCGCACTGACATTCCCCGCTTTCTCTCAAGCAGCCGATCCCACCAATCCGCTGCCATCTGACGTCTCCAGCTTCACAAAAGACAGGGACACCTGCGATTCGCTAAGAGGAGAAATCCCCGAGCCTGACCCAGCAGATCCAGACAGCCTCAGTCAGGTCACCAGCGCCATCAACCACTACTGCAATGGCACAGACAAGCGTCTGACGCAGCTAATGCAAAAGTATTCGAACGACAAAAACATCATGCAGAAACTTTCGAATTACGAAGAAAGCATCGAAGCAGACATGAGTCTTTAGACTCCGGGAAACTGAACACTCAGGCAGCATCGCACTCAATCAGCCCAAGCAGGACACACGTCAGTGACGGCCACTTTCCAACACGCTTTAGATCACCATGAAATCGCGGATTTCTTCAAAGGCAACGGGATCTACTTTGCCCGAGGCTGTGACTGGGGCGATCACTTGCATATAGGCAACTGGCAAGGAATGTGCGCGGTGCTGAAGCATCAGGATTCAGCGCAACAACAGCTGACCCGGCTGTTTGAGGAGTACGTTACGAGCCTCGATCAGAACTACGTCGATGCGGAAGGTTTGCTGTGCAACATCACGGCCTACTACATCCTGCGCAAAAAGAACGCGTTTCTCTGCGCAGGGGGTTATGACCTGATCGCCGACCTCGATGAAACCAGTCAACAAACCATCGGGGCGCTGTTCAGATTGCTCCGGGTAATCTACGACAGAGAAAACGCAGATCTCCCGAAGTACTCGTTCGAGCAGGAACTTGAAAGACTGAAAAGCCACGGTTGTACCCTCGAGTTCGAAACGCTCTAACCCGAAGAATTGGAAACCCCATGAATAAACGTCAGATCACCCTCGCCAACGGCTGGACGGCCACTTTTGAAAACCGGGGCGAGTTCCGCATGGGGGCGGAGGGCTGGGGCTTGTTTCTACAAGGGCCGGACGACAGGACTATTAAGTACTTCGCTGACCAGATCATTCTGGTCAACGATGAGGATGGCACTCAGGCCAGTTCGTGCATTCGGCTCTCAAGCGACGGTGTGTACGGCTACTTGAGTGCAGCGATTAATCATTGCTGGGTGATCGACTTTGCGCGGGGCATGATCGCGCCCCATCGAGCGAGCATCTATCACTACCATCACGCCTACGACGAGAGCATCTCGCATTACGAACAGCCGGCGTTCAAGCGTGAACGGCAGTACATCAGCGTGGTGGGCATGCACATTTATCTGACCTTCCCGCTGACCCGCGACGAGGATTTCCCCAAGGTTTGGGACGAGTATCTGTCGATCCGCCGACGCCAACTGGACGAGTTGTATTTCAGGAACTGATCATCGTCGGCGCGCAGGCTCGGTACAGCATTCAGACGCGCCCTACCCGATCAACTCGTCGGCCACTTCATACTTGACCACCACGCGATTGCGATAAAGCAGTTCCCGCGTCACCAACTCGCCCACCTGCCCCTTGTTTCTCACTTCCCGCCAGATCTCGTTCTCGCGGAATACCCGCCCCGCTTCCCGCACAAACCGATGCGCCTCCTGGAATACGTGGTAGCGATACGCGCGCACTTGATCGCACAACAACTCCCCTTCGAGTTGCGTTGCCCCGACATTCAGCTTCAACTGAAAGTGGCGATCCGTCGGGTTGTGCAGTACTAGGTCGATGTAGTTATAAAAAATCGCTGCGCCGGAGCCGAACGGCAGGACCCGGCCTTCGTCCGGGAACGGATCGAAGCTGTGGTTGGAGCGTTCGACCACCACCAGCGGAGAGTGAATGGCCATCCAGTGAATCAGGTTGCTCAACTGGCAGATGCCGCCTCCCACGCCGGTTCGGGCTTCGCCGAAAGACAGTTCCATGCCTTCGACGTAACCGCGTTTGCGCGTCGGTTGGCCGACGAGGCGGCAGAAGGAGAAATACTCACCCGGGGCGATGGTGACGCCATCGATGGCCGCGACCGCGAGTTTCAGATTGATGACTTTGTTGTGTTGCAGGGCAAGGTCGGAGTCGCCGAGTTTGCGGATGAGCTTCGAGGTGTGTTTGAGGTAACGGAACGGCAGACGTTCAGCGGCAACCGCAGGCCGCGCATAGCGTTTGCGCGAGCAGTGCCAGGCGATTTGACGGAACAGCCTTTTTTGCCGCACGCGCAGCCAGTACAGGGCCGGATGGTAGAGGGAAAGTGGTTTCATCCGTGACACAACGGCGCTCGCCGTTTCTTCCTTGAGCCGCAAAGGGGCGCGCATTTTAGCCTGTAACCCGTGTAAGCCAAGCAATAACTTCGGGCCTTTTTCCAGTCTCACTTCGACACACTTCCAACCACTGTCGAACCTGCAAATTAAGGTTGGCCTAAGGTTGCGTCGCTACCATCCCGGCCCATGAAACCCCTGTTGCCAGTGAACTGCGGATGAGCCCTTCTGATATGAAAGCGTTTGATTTTCCAGCCGAACAGCCGTCGAACTTCAGCCTGGTATTGGTCAATTACAAAACCCCGGACATGACGCGGATGTGCCTGGAGTTATTGCACCAGCACGTCAAGGAACAACGCATTCCGGTGTGGGTGGTGGACAATGATTCGGCCGATGAAAGTCTGGATTACTTGCGTTCGCTGGACTGGATCAATTTGATCGAGCGCCCCTCGCCCTGCAAAGAAGCCGGGCATATTGCCCATGGCAAAGCGTTGGATCTGGCACTGGAAAAGGTTGAAACCGATTATCTGTTTCTGCTGCACACCGATACCTTTGTCTACGACAAAGAAGTGTTTTCGATGATGATGCGCGAATGCACGAAAAGTGCAGATATGGCGGCAGTCGGTTGTGTCGAACAACTCAATCGTGGGGTCGTGCGAGATACCTGGCGTTTAACTTCGCGCTTTTGCAAGCATTATGTTCGCCATATCAAAGTCCGCCTGGGTTTGAAGTCGAAACCGCCGAGACCCTATAAAGAAACTCATCTGAAAAGTTTCTGTACCTTGTGGAATGCGCGCTTGATGAAATCTCGAGGCCTGCACTTCTGCATGGATGACCGGGTGCCCGGATATACGCTTCAGGATCGAATGGTCGCTCTGGGTTACGGCATCAAGTTTTTGTCGCCGCGCAAGATTTTCCGTTATCTCGACCACATTCAGGCAGGAACGGTCGCTGCCGCAGGTACCTACGGGGAAAATCACCGTCGGACGAAAATGTATCAGGCGACGATCAAGCGCTTCCGGGGGCAGCAAGACAAACCGGGAATACAAGGATCGATATAATTTGCAGGCACAAAAAAGGGCGACTTTAAAGTCGCCCTTTTTTTGTCTGAAATTGTATACATCTACTCCACTGGAGGTGTTCGCCCAGTGTAATGGCCTGGCAATCCATGCACCGGTAAAGAGCCCTGACACTGGGCGAACGGGAGGGATTTTAATAGAAGTTGGCGGATATGTCGCCCTTCTTGAATGTAAAAATTATGTACGAAAAAGTTAATAGATATTTATCGACGAATGCTTTCGTGAAACTTTCAAGAAATGCAAACCGAATTAATAGTATGACTACTCTCATACATTAACTGTACAAGAGCAGTCATTCTGTAGAGTTAAAACTCAACTTTCGTGTTGACTGGTCACTTTTAATACATCGGTATACGTCACGACGACGCTTTGTCCGACTTTCAAATCTTTGAGTTTGGCTTGAATTTCAGGCTTCTTCACATCAAGGGTTTTCGACTGGCCCGCGGGGTTTTTCAGGGTCACCTGATGGGTCTTCAAATCAATTTTGGTGATTTCCAATTGCACCTGGACCTGACGGTAAGCTTCGCCGCCCGGGTTATCGCTGCCCGGAGCGTTGCGCAGTTCACCGCTACGCTCGACGGTGCCAGGCAGACCTTTATCCACATCGGTATCGAGGTAGGCCGCGACGGAACGCTGCACTTCGATTTTGACCTGGTCGCCGACCTTCAGATTAGCCAGATTTTTTGCCTTGTCGCTCAGTTGAACATGCACCTGACGCCCTTCGGCGCCTTCGAGCACGACCTGGTGATTGGCCGCATCGACCGCCAGCACTTTGGTGGTGACCACATCCGCTTCGACGGTGGCGGACAGCGGGATATCGGCAGCAAACGCTCCGAAGCTGGTGGCGGACAGTACGGTTGCAAGAGTGATGGCCTTGGCCAGTGCGTGGAGTTTCATAAGCAATCCTTTCCCTGTGATGAATGGCAGCACCCGCCGCCGAATCGCGTTCGACGACGAATGTGCCACTGAGCATAGACGCCGTTCAGGGCTTGGCTTTGCTTTCTGCTGCTGCAGTTTCTTGCGCGGTGGATTCGCCACTGGCGGTGCCTTTGCCGCTGTTCCGCCGCTGTTTTGGATCAGTGGGCCGCAGGGCGTCGTTGTCACGCTCGGTTTCCCCGGGTGGCCGGGGTTCATCGGGGTGTTCGTTTGGCGAGACGGGTTTCATGGTGTGGTCCTCAAGCTTGGGGGTCGTCCAGTTCGCGGGCGACGTTTACGGCGGGGGAATCCTTGTGTTCGTCATCGGCTTTGGCGCGCAGGATCTGCCATTGCTCAAGGTCGATGGCGCCCTGACCAAGCAAGTCGTCGGCGATACGTTGCAGGTCGAGGTAATGGGCGTCGGGGGATTGCTGCCACAGGGTTTCATCGTCGAACAGACGCTGCCAGGTTTTCATGTCCGGGGGTTGCAGGTCATCGCTCATGGCAGATCCTCCACAGGTATTACTGTGTAGAGGTTCAGTGAACAAATGGAGTTCAACCCAAATCCGCGCCGGAAGGATTTGCGTCAGTAGCCGGTCATTTCGAGGTAACCGTTGCCGCCATGACTACCGCTGATCCGCACCGGGCCTTCCCAGTAGGGAATGCGCAGGTTCATCCATGCGTTGGGGTTGAGCGCCGAGAGGCTGATGTCGAGGTGTTTGTCCGGGATGCTGATCGACCAGCGCACCGGCATGGAGCGACCGGCGACAGTTGCCGTGTCTTGCGGTGTGAGTTTGATCTGCTCGCTGTGCAGGGTCTGCGTCTGGCCGTCGGCGTCGATCCAGGTGCCGGTCAGGTACGGCGCGCCGTCCTTCTGGCGCATGCGGTACAACATGACGTGCGCGCCGCTGTCCAGGTGCAGGGAGAACCAGTCCCAGCCAGTCTGGTTGGCGGTCAGCGGTTGGCTGCTCCATTCGCGATCGAGCCAGGCCGGGCCGCTGACCGTGTACGTCTGACCGTCGATTTGCAGCGTACCGCTGGCCTGAAAAAACGGTTGGCTGTAGTAATACGAGGCCTGACCCTGTTCGGATTTCTGACTGAAACCCTTATCTCCCTGCAGCACCAGCGGACGGCTGGCGGTGAGGTGCAGTTGATAGCTGAAGGATTTGTCCCTGGCGCTGAGTTGCATATCGCTCAACGGTTCCTGCGTGCGACTGGCGAACTGCCAATCATCGATCCACGCCTCGAACGGTGCCAGACGCACGCCAGCCTGACCCACCCCGCCGCGGGCATAACGCTCGGCAGCGTGATGCGCAGTCGCCGAGGTCACCGCCGCATGCCCCAGCCAAATCGTTTGATTACCCCACCCGGCCTGCTCCGCCACTGGTTTCAAGGCACTGCGAAACAACGTCCATTGCACGCCGAAATCATTGCCTTGCTGATCCTTGAGATTAGCGGTGACGTACCACCACTCGATGCGAAAACCCTCATGGGCGCCGTGGTCCGCCGGAAAGCTGAACACCCGCCCCGGCACCACCGGGGTAAACGCCGAGGCCTGAGTGCCCATCCCGGCAAAGCCCTTCTGCTCGGGCGCTGATTGATCGCAGCCACCCAGCAACAACAGCACACTCAACCCCACCACCGCGTTAATCCTCATGGGCAAACGTCCTCAGCAGGTCCGCCGGTTGTGTGCGGTACAGCGAATACAACGGCCACGCCGACGCCAGCAATGTCGCGAGCAACGCCAGGCCCAGCAGTTGCAGCAATTGCCAAGGGAAGACTCGCAGCGGTAGACGCCAACCGAACGCTTGCACGTTGATCACCGCATCCAGACACCACGCCAGCGCGATCCCCAATGGCAGCGCCAGCACCAGCGTCAACACCGCCAGCAGCCAGGTCTGGCCGAGGTTGAGCAGCATCAGTTGGCGTCGCGTCACGCCCAGCGCCCACAGCGGTGCGAGCTGGCCGAGACGGCTCTGGCTCTGCGTCAGCAGGCTGATAAACAGCGCCACGCCCGCCACTGCCAGGGTCAGGCTGTTCAGCGCGGCGGTGGCGGCGAAGGTGCGTTCGAACACCTGAACCGACCAGCCCTTGAGTCGCGCCTGATCGACGATGCGGCTGTCATCGAGGGCAAAGCGTGCCTGCAACGCGGACAAAAATCCCGGGATGTTTTGCGCGTCGATGCGCAGGTTGAAACGGTTCGGCGTCAGTTGCGGCCAGCCGCGCAGCAGGTGATTGATGTTGACCAGCAAATGACCTTTGGGATTGCCGTAATCGGCGTAGATGCCGACGATGCGCGGCGACCACGAACCATTCGGTGACGGAATCGTCAGTCGATCGCCCGCGTGCACCTTGAGTCGCCGCGCGAGTTGCTCGCTGAGCATCACCGCATCGTCGGTTGCCAGATGCGCCCATGGATCACCGCCAGTCGCATCGAGCAGCGGCCAGTGCTGACGATAGTAGGCGTGATCGATGATCCCGAACACATCCGCCGGCCAGCCTTGCAGCGTCACCGCCACCTGCCAGTTGGGCAGTATCGCCGTGACGTGCGGCTGCTGTTTGAGCCAGCTATACATTTCGCGGGCCTGAGCCGGGTTGCTCGGGTTGATGTAGAGCTCGGCGCTCAGGCGTTGTTCGAGCCAGTCATTGAAAGTCTGGCGAAAACCGGCGGTCATGCTGCCGGCGCCGATATTGGCAGCGAGCGCCAGGAGCAACGCCATCAGCGCCAGGCTCAATGCCGGCAATTGCTGACGGCAGTCGGCGAGAAACCACTGGCCGAGCACCGAACGACTGCGCCCGAGCAATGGACTCAGCATGCCACTGAGCAGCACCGGCAAGGCCAGCGCGGCACCGAGCAGCAGCCCGGCCATCAGCACGAAGCCGCTGGCCAGGCTGTCGCCCCAGAGCAACGCCGCGAGTGCGATCACGCCCAGCACCAAGGCCAGCCAGCCCTGCCGTCGCAGCCAGCGCGCGTATTGTTGATGCCAGGCTTGCGGATCTGCCACCGCCAGCAACGGCAGACGCGCCGCCCGCAATAGACTGTTGGCGCCAGCGAGCAACGCACCCAGCAAGCTCAAGCCGATTCCGCTGAACCACCACCACGGGCTCAGCCGCAACTGCCCCGCCACTTCCGCGCCGTACAGACCGCGCAGGCTGGCGGCGACATCCGGCAGCAACACACTGGCCAGCCAATACCCGCTGATCACACCAAAGACACCACCGATCAGCGCCAACACGCCCAGCTCAACGACAAGACAGCCAATCAACAGGCGCGCACTGACACCACAGGCGCGCAATGTGCGCAACAGTGCGCGTCGTTGTTCGAGGGCGAGGCCGATGGCCGCATGGACAATGAACAAACCGACCACGAACGAAAGAAAGCCCAACGCATCGAGATTGAGATGGAAGCTCTCGGTGAGTCGCGCCAGATTGTTTTCCTCGCCACTGCTCTTGAGCTGCAACTGGCCCTTGAACGCGGCCGGCAACTCACTGTGAAAATCCTTGGGCAGCAACAGGCGGGACAGTTGTCCGGGTTGTTCGAGCAGGGTTTGCGCGACGCCGATGTCGACCAGCAACATGCCCGGGGCCATGTCTTTTTGCGCCAGAAGCGGCGGCAGCGTCTGGCCATTCAGCGTTTGCGGGGTGGCGCCTTCGTGCAGGTTCAAGGCCTGCAGGGTTTCCGGGGAAATCCATGTAATGCCTGGTGGCGTGAAGAATTCGACCACCCGTTCGATCGGCATCGCCTGCCCCGCCACCGCCGAATCGGCCGGCAGCGACACCGGCTCGATGCCCAGCAGTTGCAGGCGCTGATTGTCGTGATCCCTGAGGATCAAGCGGCCCTGCAACACTGGCGACACCGGCCAGCCCTGACGACGCAGATCGATAAACCATTGCTGTGGGAAGGTTGCACCGTTGGGCGTGCTGAGACTGGCTTGCGGTTCGCCGCCGATCAATTGGCTGGCGCGGGCATAGCTGTCGCGGGCCTGGCTATTCAGGGCCTCGACGCCGGTCAACAGGCTGGTGGCCAGCCACAATCCGGTCAGTACACTGAAAAACTGCACCGGATGCCGCCGCCAATGACTGAGCAGCGCGCGCAGGGTTTGCCAGAAAACGTTCACGTCAGGCGCCCGTTGGAGAGCACCACGCGTTGGGCCAGCCGCGCCGCCACTCGCGGACTGTGGGTGACCATGAGCATGGTTGTCGGCGTGTCGTCGAGCAGTTCGAGCAACAAGCGCAGCACTTCATCGCTGGTGGCTTCATCGAGGCTGCCAGTGGGTTCGTCGGCCAGCAGCAGTTTCGGTTGCGAGGCCAGCGCCCGACCCAGCGCGACGCGTTGCTGCTGGCCGCCCGACAGTTGCTCGGGATAACGCTTGAGCAAATCGCCCAACCCCAGACGCTGCACCAGATGCGCCTGCCAGCGCGGCTCGTGGCGCCCGGCCAGACGCGCCTGAAACGCCAGATTGTCCTCGACGCGCAAACTGCCAATCAGGTTGAACTGCTGGAACACCAGACCGATTTCCGTGCGGCGCCAGTTCGCCAGTTGCGCCTCGTTCATGCTTTCGAGCCGATGCCCGCCGCTGCGGATGCTGCCGCTGTCGACCTTGTCGAGGCCGGCGATCAGGTGCAGCAAGGTGCTTTTGCCACTGCCGGATTCGCCCATCAGCGCCAGGCTGCTGCCGGGTTCGAGCGTCAGGTTGACGCCTTGCAGCACGGGCAAGGGGCCTTGGGGAGTGAGGTAACTTTTGCAAACGTTTTCAACCTTGAGCATGCCGCCACCTGATGGGTCAGTGTGGGGCAAGGATAGCGGAAGCCGATGACAGACCAGAGCCTGGCGTTGAATCAAACGGCCTCATCGCTGGCAAGCCAGCTCCCACAGGGATTGAGGTTGTTCACAGATACCTGAGTTCACCCTTAAACACTGTGCGAGCTGGCTTGCCAGCGATGAGGCCAGCTCAAAAAGCCCAAACCTCACTGCCCCGCCGCCACACTGGTTGGCGCCTCCCCCGGCGTGACAATGCTGCCCAGATCAATATGCTTCCACTCAGGCTTGGCCCCCAGCCGCGCATTGAAGCGGTAATTGAAGGTGAACTCATCCGCCGTCGGCACGCTCAACGGCTTGCCGTAAACCGCCTCGATGCCCGCAAGGTCATAACCCATCAACTGCAGCAAGGTCGGGAAGATGTTGTAGTGACTGGAGCGATCCTTGTTCGTCGACAGCTGCGCCTGCCAGTCCAGCGTTTTCATCCCGCTGCCCTGAATCACCACCAGTGGCACCAACCCCTCCTCCTCCACCGGATCACCACCGCAGTGGGTGTTCAATCCCGGGTTACCGCGCTCGTGCAGATCCTGGCCGTGATCGGAGGTGTAAATCAGCAACGCATTGTTCAGATTGGCCTGGGCAAACACCCGCGCAAAAAACTCCCCGACGTTCCATAGCACGGTGTTCTTGTAGGCGTTGCGGTACAGCACCCAATCGTCCGGCTGACCATTGAAACCGGTGCGTTCGCCGGTGTCGGCAACCTCGGTGAACTGGCCGCGCGGCAAGGTCGGACGGTAGGCCATGAACGCATCCGGGTATTTGTCGTGCACCGGAAAATGCGCGCCGACCTTGTTGATCAGGATCAGCTCGGGTTGGTCATCGTTGAGCAGCTCGATCAGCTTCGCCGCTGCCGCCATGTCGCGGTCGCGTACGCTGGTCTGATCGAACTGCACGAACTCGTCGATGTCCTTTTTCTCGGCATTGCTCATCAGGTTCTGCAGATTGCCTGCGGTACGCTGGGCATCGATGTACACCGTGCGCAGCCCGGCCTTTTTCGCGTATTGCCAGATCGACGGCAGCGTACTGTTGATGCGCATGTAGTCGGCGCGGGTGCCGCCGTAGCGCAGGGTGATGTTGGTGTCGGCGCTGCAATTGGCGATGGATGCGGCGTAGCCGTAATTAAAGATGTCGACGCCTGCATGCGCCTGCTTGAGGTTGCTGTGCACGCCGAACGGGGCGTTGATGTCCAGGTAATTGCCGGAGATGCTCTCGTCGATGATCAGCACAATGTCGTGCCCCACCACTGCCGAGTTACGCGCCAGGGTGACCGGCTCGCGCGGGCCGACGGTGTTGTGCAGTGCTTCATAGGCAAACAGGTTCAGATAGGCCAGCGGCGTGTACATGACCGGCAAGCCCCGTGCGCCCTCGCCCGCCCGCAAAAACAGCACCGCGCTGAGCAACAGCACCCCGCACAGCGGCGCCGCCACACGCAATGCGTTGGGTACCATCAATGCATGCCGAGGTTTCAGACCGATGCCGAACAACAGCAGCAAACCACTGAGCGCAGCGTGAATGATCGCATCGCGATACTGGTACGCCGCTTCCTGAATGAAGCCGCCGGAGTACACCAGCGAGACGAAGCTGCTGTAGCTCAGGTAATCCGCTGTGACCCGGGTATAGACATCAAAAAATACCGCCGAAACAAACATGGCCAATGCGAACAAATGTCGAATAAGCGTCTGTCGTATATATGCCGTTAGATATAACGCTAAAGTTAGCGCCAAAAACATCGCGCCAAAAAGAAGTACAGCCAGACCGAGGCCGATAGCATTTAACCGCTCTATGTAATATTCGGAATAAAGCAGCAGATAAATAATTAAAAGCAGTTCTTTCAGGTATCGAAACATGGCCATTCCGGGACGCAATAAACGGCATCGGGTCAATAGTTTGTCGGTCAGAATCTGACACTAGCACCCGGCCATCAAAGCGCAAGAAATGGAAGACTTTTACCCAAAGCGTCAAAAAAACGTTGACTCAAATCTGACACACTCCAGAAGCTACAAGCCTTTAATTTCGCGGCCTTCGACCGTTTATCGCTTTCTCGTGATTATGAAAAAAGCGTCAAGGACGCGACAAATCCAGCAATAGCAAGCACTTGATGGCTAATCGCCCCCAAAATTGGGGCTGTTATACAGGTGCAACATGTCATTTTGCTGACACGCTTTTCCCACCCTGCGCTATACCCCTTTTGACAGTCTCATTTCGAACTTATCTTTTTGCTCTATCGAGGGTGCGCAGATGGACGTGAGCGTATTTGGCACGGGCTATGTTGGACTTATTCAAGCCGCCGCACTTGCAGATGTCGGTCATCGGGTTTTATGCGTTGATATAGACCCGAACAAGATTAAACAACTGCAACAAGCCGTGCCGCCGATCAGCGAACCAGGACTGTCCGGCACACTTGAAGAAAACATTAAGGCCGGGCGCCTGCTGTTCAGCACTCAGGCCAGTGATGCCGTCGAACATGCCGAGCTGATTTTCATCGCCGTCGGTACCCCGGCCGATGAGGACGGTTCCGCCGACCTCAGTCACGTGCTCAATGTCGCCCGGCAGATCGCCTCACACATGGAGGCCGATCGCACCCTGATCATCAAATCCACAGTGCCGGTCGGCACAGCGGATCAAGTCCTCGCCGCTGCCGACAGCGAACTGCTGCGCCGCGGCAAGATCGGCCTGAAAGTGCGCGTGGTCTCCAACCCCGAATTCCTCAAGGAAGGCAGCGCCCTCGCCGACTGCATGCGCCCGGACCGGATCATCATTGGCGCCCGCGACGACGAGGCCCGCGAGCAGATGAGCGAGCTGTATGCACCGTTCTGCCGCAATCACGAAAAACTGATGTTCATGGACAACCGCAGCGCCGAGCTGACCAAGTACGCGGCCAACGCGATGCTCGCCACGCGCATCAGCTTCATGAACGAACTGGCCAACCTCACTGAACTGCTCGGTGCCGACATCGAAGCGGTGCGCAAAGGCATCGGTTCTGACCCGCGTATCGGCTACCACTTCATCTACCCGGGCTGCGGCTTCGGTGGCTCGTGCTTTCCCAAAGACTTGCGTGCCCTGCTGCACACCGCCGAACACAACGGCATGCCGCTGAAACTGCTGCGCAGTGTCACCGACGTCAACGACAGCCAGCGGCACATCCTGTTCAGCAAACTGAAAGCGCAATTCCCGCAAGGGCTGGCCGGTAAATCCATTGCTGTCTGGGGCCTGGCGTTCAAACCGAATACCGATGACATGCGCGAGGCGCCCAGCCGCTACCTGATGGATGCGCTGTGGGCCGAAGGCGCCAGCGTGCAGGCCTACGATCCCGAAGCCATGTCCGAGTGCCGGCGCCTCTACGGCTATCGCGATGACCTGCACCTGTGCGCCACCCGCGACGACACCCTCGAAGACGCCGATGCGCTGGTGATCTGCACCGAGTGGAAAAACTTCCGCGTGGTGGATTTCGAACTGCTCGCCAGCAAACTCCGTTCGCGCGTGGTGATCGACGGCCGCAACCTCTACAACCCGGAGCACCTCGCCGCCGCCGGCCTGCACTACAGCGGCATCGGCCTGCGCCACATCGCCCCGGAAGGATTGCGCTCATGAAAATCCTGGTCACCGGTGCGGCCGGATTCATTGGCGCTCATTGCGTATTGCGGCTGATGCGCGACGGCCATGCGGTGGTCGGCCTGGATAATTTCAATGCCTATTACGATCCGCAACTCAAGCACGACCGTGTGCAATGGGTGCGCGCGCAGGTCGGCGATTTCCAGCTCGCCGCGGTTGACCTGGCCGATGCGTCGGCCATCGAAGCGCTGTTTGCCCGCGAACGCCCGCAAGTGGTGATCCACCTCGCGGCGCAGGCCGGCGTGCGTTACTCGCTGGAGAATCCGCGGGCCTACATGGACAGCAACCTCGGTGGTTTCCTGAACATTCTGGAGAGCTGCCGGCATCACCCGGTCGACCATCTGATCTACGCCTCGTCAAGCTCGGTGTATGGCGCCAATCAGCACACGCCGTACTCGGTCAAGGACGGCGTCAATCACCCGCTGTCGTTGTACGCCGCGACCAAGAAAGCCAACGAGCTGATGGCCCACAGCTACAGCCACCTGTTCGGCATTCCCTGCACCGGCCTGCGCTTTTTCACCGTGTACGGCCCGTGGGGTCGGCCGGACATGTCGCCGATCCAGTTCGCCCGGGCGATCAGCGAAGGCGAACCACTGAAGCTGTTCAACTACGGCGAGCATCAGCGCGACTTCACCTACATCGACGACATCATCGAAAGCATCGCACGCCTCGCCGACCAGCCACCGCTCGCCCATCCGGAATGGGATCGCGAGCAGCCCGACCCGGCCAGCAGCATGGCGCCGTGGCGGTTGTTCAACATCGGCGGCCAGCACCCGGTCGAGCTGAAAACCTATCTGGCGCTGATGGAAAAGCACCTCGGCCAGAAAGCCATTGTCGAGCTGCTGCCGCTGCAACCGGGTGACGTGCTCAATACCTGCGCCGAGGCCAGCGATCTGGCCCAGGCCACCGGGTTCCAGCCCCGGATCGAGCTGGATGAGGGACTTGGGCGTTTCATCGCCTGGTTCCGCGACTACTACCCCACTGCCTATCGCCCACGCGCCGCTCGCGGCTGAATTAATGCGGAGGACTCCATGACTGGACATGAGAAAGGTGTACCGATCCAACAAATGCGCCGCGACAAGCGCGTTGACCCCGAGCACCGCATGCGTCTCGATGCAGCGATTCATCGTCAGGGTCGCGGTTGGTTCACAGGCCGCGATGGCGGTCGTCCATGGCAGCTGTCACGCACCAATCGAGTGGTGGCCTGCCTCGGCGCGCTGATGATTCTGGTGTTGATTTCGCCGCTGCTGCTGGGTCTGGCCCTGGCCATCAAGTTCACCAGCAAAGGCCCGGTGATGTTTGTGCAGAAACGTACCGGATACCGCGGCCGCAAGTTCGGCATGTTCAAGTTCCGCACCATGGTCAGCAACGCCGAAGAATTGAAAGAGTCGCTGCGTCACCTCAACAAGCACGGCGCCGACGCCATCGACTTCAAGATCGACAAGGACCCACGCATCACCCGAATCGGCGGTTTCCTGCGGCGCACCAGCCTCGACGAACTGCCGAACCTGATCAACGTAGTGACCGGCGACATGCGCCTGGTCGGCCCGCGTCCGACTTCGTTCAACGCTTACCGCTACAAGGACAATCACCTCGCCCGTCTGGCGATCTACCCCGGCATGACCGGCCTGTGGCAGATCTCCGGACGCAGCAACATCGACTTCGACCAGCGCGTTGAGTTGGACCTCAGCTATATCGCCGAGCAGAGCCTTTTGCTTGATTTGAAGATCCTGTTGAAAACCCCCTTCAAAGTATTCAGCGGCCACGGAGCAAGCTAATGGACGGTTCAACCAACAAAAGCCTGAGCATCCCCAACCCCAGCGAATCGAACCTGACCTCGACCGTGCTGGACCTCGATCTGCGGATCCTGTTCCTGACCGCCGCCAACCCCGGCGCGGGCACCACCACCAGTGCGCTCGCCTTGGCCAGTCAACTGGCTCAGATGAGCAGCGGCCAGGTGCTGCTGGTCGACGCCAGCCAGTCGGCGAGCAACCTCACCCAGCAGTTGAACCTGAGCAAAGAGCGCGGCCTGCGCGATCTGCTGTTCAACCCGGACAACCCGCCGCTGCTGCAGGACTGCGTGGTGCAGGTCTCAAGCCTGCCGTTTCACGTGCTGCCCAACGGCCGGCCGATCCGCACCATGGAGCACCTGACCGCCGAGCGCCTGAGCCCGTTGCTCGATCAGTTGGGCAGCCAGTACCGCTTCGTGGTGATCGACGGCGACGCGGTGTATTCCGCCGCCGACACGCTGGTCATCAGCACCCAGGTCGATGGCGTGGTGTTCGTGGTGCGCGCCGAAGACACCCGCTGGGAAGTCGCCCAGGCCGCCGTGCAACGGCTGACTCAGGCCGGGGCCAAAGTGGTCGGCAGCGTGTTCAACCGGCGCAAGTACTACATGCCGAAATGGCTTTATAAAAACCTGTAAGCGAACGCGAGGGATGACGCCATGAACGCCAAGATTCTTGTGCTGCTGATGCTGCCGCTTGCAGGCTGCTCAAGCAACTCCGAAACCCAGAACATGCCGGTGAATATCCTCACCGCCACCCCGGCCAACGCCCAGGCCACCGACATGCCGAAGATCGAGCAGACCCTGCGCCCGCAGGATGTGCTGGATGTGATCTTCCATATCAGCACCAGCGGCTCGGACGCCTACCGCGTGCAGTCGGGTGACCAGATCGGCCTGAACTTCACCGCCGCCAGCCAGCTCAACGGCAATCAACTGGTGCTGCCGGACGGCACCATCGAACTGCCGGGCGCCAACACCTCGGTGAAAATCGCCGGGCTGACCAGCGAAGAAGCGCGTCAGGAAATCCAGCGCGCCTATCAGCGCAAACAGCTGTTCCAGCCCAACCGCAATCAGCTGACCGTGCAAATCATCAGCCCGTTGACCAACGAGCAGAACCTGAAGAGCGCGCTGAATCATCCGGCCACCGGCATGAGCCGCGAGATCACCGTCGGTACCGACGGTTACGCGAGCTTCCCGGAGATCGGCGCGGTGCCGCTGCAAGGCATGACCGTCAATCAACTGGAAACCTTCCTCAACAAGAAATACGCGCAACTGCCCGGCCGCATGACCGTCGACGTGTTGCTCAAATCTACCGCCGGCAACGAGATCTACGTGCTGGGTGAAGTCGGCCAACCGGGTTCCTACCCGATCCGCCGGCCGGTGTCGGTGCTTGAAGCGTTGACCCTGGCCCGTGGCACCAACGTCAAGGCGCGGCTGGATTCGGTGGTGATCATGCGCCGCAACGGCAATCAGGTGCAGGCGGTGCGTTACGACGTCGAGAAAGCGCTGTCGGGTGATGCCTCGCAGATCGCCTATCTGCAACCGGACGACATGCTTTACGTACCGAAAACCAAACTGGCCAGCGCCGGCGAACTGGCCCGGCAACTGGCTGACGTGGTGTTGTTCCAGGGCGTCGGGTTCAGCTTCGGCTACCGCGTCGACAACAAAGACAGCAACAACAACTGACTCTCAGGTGACCGACATGAATCCAAAGGAAAACTACCTGCATGAGTTCTTCAGGATCTTCTTCGCCAACAAGCAACTGGTGAAACGGGTCTTCCTGATCTTTGCAGTCATCGCCCTGCTGCTGCCGCTGGTGCTCAAACAGAGCTTCGATATCACCGCGCAGGTGATCGTGCAGTCGAAAAAACTCTCCCAGGGTGACGCCACCACGTCGCTCACGGTGGACAACGCCACCTTCATCCCGCCGTCGCTGGCGGACATGGAAACCGAAAGCAATATCCTCCGTTCCCCGGCGCTGATCCGCCAGACCATCAGCGAACTGCGCGACAAGGGTGAATACACACCTTCGCCGGGCATCTTCAGCAAACTGGTGGCCGAGCCGTTCAAACGCTACGTCAGTTCGCCACTGCGCCAGTACGTGATCAACCCGGTGCGCAACATGCTCGGGCTGGAAACCGACCCAGTGCGTGACACTGCACTTGATGCATTGACACAAGAGGCCATCGACAAGCTGAAAATCGAGACCTTGCCGGGTTCCAACGTGATCTCGATCGTCTACAGCTTCCCTGATCCGCACCAGGGCACGACGTTCGTTGCGGCGCTGTTGCAGAACTACCTGTTCAGCCGTCAGGCGCTGCAATCGATCGACTTGCCGCAGTCCTTCTACGAGTCGAAAAAGCATCTGTATCAAGTGCGACTCGATGGCCTGGAAGGCAACCGTCAGGCACTGCTGGAAAGTGTCGGTTCGTCGGATCCGAAGGAAGAAATCACCTTCCGTCTCAACGCGATCAACACCGAAGAGCAAGCCCTGAACCTGTATCAGGATCGCCTGTTGCAGAGCCAGCGCTGGCTGGAATACCTGAAAACCGCGCTGGCCGCTGCCAGTACCAACAAGCTCAACGACTACACCTTCCCCTACACCTTCACCACCACCGTCGACAACGTGGCGTTCGAAGACCGCGAAATCAAACAGATGGGCGAGCAACTGACCACTCAGGTCAGCCGCTACATGAATGACCTGGCGGTATTCCAGCCCGGCAGTGAACCGATGCTGCTGACCCGCGAACAGATTGCCCGCACCCGTCAGCAATTCCTCAAAGTGGTGAGCAACCGCATTCAGGAACGCACCAACGATCTGGCGGTGGTCAAGCAAGTGATCGATCAGAAAACCGCGCGCATTGCCGAGTTCAAGAATCGCATCCACGAGCTGCAGCAGACCCAGAGCAAGCTGCGGCAGATGGACACCGAAATCGATGCGCTGCACGCCGCGTTCTCGACCTACGCCCAGCGCTTTGCCGAAAGCAGTACCAGCGGGGCGCTCAACGACGATCTGTCCAACGCCCGGGTGCTGAGCCCGCCGTTCGAACCGACCGAAGCCGCGTTCCCGAAACCGGGCCTGATCATTCCGTTCGGTTTGTTCACCGGTCTGTTGCTGGCGATTGCCCTGGTCTACGTGCGTGAGTTCTTCGATCACCGCTTCAAACACCCGGCGCAAATCAGCCACGAGCTGGGCGTACCGGTGCTGTTGGTGATCAACGACCAGAACACGCTGCCGAGCAATCCGCACAAGAACTGGACCGTGCCAAGCTTCCTGCACTGGGTGCGCAATTGAACACCGCACCGTCCCCGAACGCCGCGCTGCCGATCATTCATTTGCTCAGCAGCGGCGGTTTCTATGGGGCCGAGCGGATGTTGCTGGATCATTGTCTGGCGACGCCGGGACAGCATCAGGTGCTGTTTCTCGACGCGCCGCCAGAACTGATCGCGCGCTTTCGTCAGGCCGGGGTGGACTGCCGTGGCTGCGCCGGACTAGGCGAATTGCTGCGGCACTTGCGCCAGCGGCAAAGCGAGCGGCCGCTGATCAATACGCACAATTTCAAAGGCCTGCTGTTCGGCTGGGTCGGCGCAACCCTGTTGCGCCTGCCGCTGGTGATCACCCAGCACGGTTTCACACCACGCAGTCGCAAGCAGAAGTTCTACACCTGGCTGAGTCTGCAACTGTGCCGCACCGCGTCGGTGGATCGGGTGGTCTGCGTGGCGGAAAGCATCGCCGTGTTGCACCGTCAGGCCAGCGTTCGGGCGGAGAAGTTGCAGGTGATCCCCAACGGCTTGCCCGCCGCCCATGGGCAAATGATTCATGACGCCGATCGGCAGCGCTGGCTTGCCGGTTATGTCGGCCGTTTGAGCAGTGAGAAAGGTCCGGATCTGTTTCTCGATGCGCTGATCCCGCTGTGTCATCAGCACCCGCAACTGGATGCGGTGATGCTCGGCGACGGTCCGGAGCGCGAGGCGCTGCAGGCGCGCATCGACAGCGCCGGTTTGCAGCAACGGATTCGCCTGCCGGGCTACCAGACCGTCATGCAACCGTGGTGGCAGCGCCTTGATGCGTTGGTGATCAGTTCGCGCACCGAGGGCACGCCGATGATTTTGCTCGAGGCGATGCAGGCCGGTGTGCCGGTGGTCGCCTTCGGCGTCGGTGGGATTCCCGATGTGCTGGAACACCGGCACAACGGCTTGCTCGCCGAACCCGCCGACAGCAATGCCCTCGCCCGCCAGCTCGACACGCTGTTGACTGAGCCGAAGCTGGCGCGGCAACTGCGCGACAACGCGAAACGCACGCAACAGGATCGCTACGACCTCAAGGCCCTCGCCGAACGCTGGTCGCAGCTGTACATCCGCACGGCACGGGAGGCACGCGCATGATTTTCCCGCTCTCGATCGTCAGTTTGCTCGGTCTGGTCTGCATCGCTTTGCTGGCCAGCCCTTATCCGTATCTGGCGCCGGGAGCGGTGCTGGGCCTGGTGGGTTTCGCGGTGCTGTATCGCAAACCGACCTGGGGCCTGCTCGGGATTGCCGCGCTGGTGCCATTCGAGGGTTTCTTCAAGGACAGCTCGCTGTCGGGCAGCAAACTGATCGGCGCTTCGCTGGCGGTGATCCTGATGCTGCAACTGGCGCTGCACCAGATTCCCTCCGAACGCCTGCGCAGCAACATCTGGCGTTACCTGGTCTGGTTCATGGTTCTGTACTTCCTCAGCCTGCTCAACACCGATGACATGGGCATGTCGCTGGGGCACCTGCGCGAACTCAGCGTTGGCCTGATCCTGTTTGTCATCACCCTGCTGATCGGCCGCGAGCTGAACCTCGACCTGTTCGCCCGACTGGTGACCCTCGCCGTCAGCGCCACTTGCGCGATGGCGATGTTCTCGACCAAGTTCCAGGATCAGGGTCGCGCCGCCGGCCTGCTCGAAGACCCCAACGCCTTTGCCATGCTGATCGCTTTCGCCATTCCGCTGGGCCTGCTGTTGGTGATCCGCAGCCCGAACCTGCTGCACCGGTTGTTCTGGGGCGGTTGCTGCCTGCTGTTGCTGGGCGGCATGACCAAGACCGAATCGCGTTCGGGGCTGGTGGTGATCGCCCTCAGTCTGTTGATCGGCTGCTGGCATTACCGCACGCAACTGACGCGGATTCGGCCGCGGCATCTGGGCTTCGCCATGCTCGGCGCGGCGATCGTGATTCCGCTGGCGATCTATGCGATGCCCGCCGGCTACATTGCGCGGATTCAATCGCTGAGCGTGTTGAGTGCCGGCGCCAAGGGTCACAACGACGAGTCTCTCGGCCGGCGCGCCTCGTACATCGTGGTCGGCAGCCAGATGATCCGCGAGAACCCGCTGCTCGGCTCCGGCCCCGGCACCTTCCCGCTGCACTACGCCACCACCGGTTACGCCAAGGCGTTCTCCGCCAACCGCAAGATCGGCGATCTCTACCGCCGCGCTCACAACACTTACCTGGAAATCTTCAGTGAATTGGGGATTCCCGCCGGGCTGATGTTCGTCGGCATGCTCGGCCTCGGCCTGTACAACCTGATTCGCGCACGCGCCGCGTGGATGCTGCGGCGTGACTGGCAACAGGCCGACTTGATGACCCACCTGAGTGTGAGTTTTCTCTCGCTGACGCTGTTTTTGATGTTCCTCAGCGCGCCGAACCAGAAGTACGTGTGGATCATGCTCGCGCTGACCAGCGTGCTGCGTGTGAAAGCCGAGCAGGCCCCCCTGACGGAGGCCCGCGCATGAGCCGGATCAGTATCGTCATCCCGATGTTCAACGAAGCCCGGCACATTGGCCGCACGCTGCTGGCCGCGCAAAAAGCCGCGCATGCGGCCAATATCGAGTGCGAATTGATCGTGGTCGACAACGGTTCCAGCGACGACGGCCCGCACATTGCCCGGCAGTTCGGTGCACAGGTCTTGAGCCTGCCGGGGCTGTTGATCGGCGCCCTGCGCAATCGCGGCACGGCCATCGCCACCGGTGAATGGCTGGCGTTTATCGACGCCGACATCGAGATGCCGGAAGACTGGCTGACGCCGCTGTTCGATCTGGAGGCCAGCGCGCAGGCCGACGTGTTTGGTCTCGATCTGCACACCCCGGCCGAGGCGCCGTGGTATGCCACCGCGTGGCAACGGCGCACCTTGCGCGTGTCTTCGCAGGCCTCGCATGTGGTCGACTGGCTGCCCAGCGCCAACCTGTTGATGCGCCGGACGTGGTTCGACAAGGTCGGCGGGTTCAACGAAACCCTGCGCACCGGCGAGGACAAGGAGTTCACCCTGCGCCTGCGTGAAAACGGCGCCATCCTGTTGTCGGTCAACAACAACGTCGCCCTGCACTGGGGTTACGAAATGAACTGGCGTGAATGGATGGGCAAGGAGCTGTGGCGTCAGGGCAGTCATCTGCAATTGCTGCGCACCCACGGTTTCAGCCTGCGCCTGCTGCGTTTTCCGATGCTGTCGATTGCCGTGTGGGTACTCGATTTTCTGGCGATCTCGGCGCTGCTCGACGGTTTCCCGCATCACGCCGCAATCATGGTGATCCTGACCCTGATTCCGGGCCTGATCCTCAGCCTGCGGCAGAGCGCCAAGCACCACAATATCGGCCTGACCCTGCAACTGTGGGGCCTGCACTGGGTGCGTCTGCACCTGGCCGGCGCTGCGTTCATTCTCAGTCTGTGTCATTGGAACGCCAGGAGGCCTGCCCGTGGCTGAATTCATTTTCTGGATGTGCCTGTTGCTGCCGGTGTACGCCTATGTCGGCTATCCACTGCTGCTGACACTGTTGGCGCCTCTGTTTCCGGCCTGGCGCCACACGCCGGCACCGCCGCTGAACATCAGCATCGTGATCGCCGCGCATAACGAGGCGCGGCACATCGAGCACAAGTTGCGCACGTTGCTGGCGCAGGATTATCAGCCGGCGACGTTGCAGATCATTCTCGCCAGCGACGGCTCGACCGACGACACCGTGGCTTGCGCGCACAAAGTCGTCGACCCGCGCATCACCGTCCTCGACCTGCCGCGCCAGGGCAAAGCCGCCACGCTGAATGCCGGCGTGGCCGTGAGCACCGGCGACATACTGGTGTTCACCGACGCCGACAACCAATGGTCACGCGAGACCCTCGGTTATCTGCTCGCACCGCTGAATGATCCCAACGTCGGCGGCTGTGCCGGGCACATGGTGATTCCGGTTACCGGCGGTGGATTAAGCGTCGGTGACAGTCTGTATCGGCATTACGAAGGCTGGTTGCGCCGGGTTGAAAATCGCACCGGCTGCATGGTCTCCGCCGACGGTGCCCTGCTCGCCCTGCGCCGCGAGTTGTTCCAGAACGTGCCGGCCGAAGTGAATGACGATTTCTTTATCAGCACCTGCGCACCAGTGGCACACAAACGCATCGTCTATGTGCCTGAGGCACAGGTAATCGATCACGGTGTGGATGAAGCGGACAAACAATTCCGCCGTCGTCAACGCGTCACCGTCGGCGGCCTGCAAAGCCTCGCGCAGCGCCGCGAACTGCTCAATCCGCTGAAATATGGTCTGTATTCGATTGCGTTGATCAGCCACAAGCTGATCCGTCGTCTCGCGCCGATCCTCCTGCTGCCGCTGTTGCTGAGCAATTTCTGGCTGTGGGATGACCACGGCTTTTATCGCCTGGCACTGATCGCGCAACTGTTCGGCTATGCCGTGGCGATTGCCGGTTTGCTGGATTCGCAACACCGCTTGCCCAAACCGTTCCGCCTCGCCGCGTTTCTGCTGGTCACCCTCGCCGGGATGAGTCTTGGCCTGTGGCAGTTCCTGCGCGGTCAGCGATATGCCCAGTGGAATCCTGAACAGAACCGTTAAGAGGACCGAAGCCATGGCGATCAAACAACTGATAAAACGCACCAGTGGCTGGCTCTATCTCAACTCCTCCGTGGGCCGCAACCAGTTGCACGGCGCCGGGGTGATTCTGATGCTGCACCGCGTGCTGTCGAACGACCGCGCCGCCGACCTGCCGCACCGCAACGAGCTGTGTGTGGGGCCGAAAGCGTTCGAGCATTTGCTGGTGTGGCTGCGTCGGCATTTCGATTGCGTGCCGCTGATGGAAATCCTCCAGCCCAACTCGCTGCGCACCGAGCGCCCACGGGTGGCGCTGACCTTCGATGACGGCTGGCGCGACAACGCGGTCAACGCCTATCCGCTGCTGCAGAAACATCAGGTGCCGGCGAGCATTTTTCTCTCCACCGACTTCATCGGCAGCCGTCAGCGCTTCTGGTGGGAAAGCCTCGGCGAAACCCTGTGGGGCAGCCACGGCGACAAGGCGCGCATGCACCTGATCGAATGCCTGCATGCCATGCATCACCCCTTGCCGGTGCTGGTCGATGACATTGATGTCGAGCGCCGCAGCCTGGCGCTGCTGCATTATCTGCAAGGCCTGAAGACCCTTGATCCGCAGGAGCTTGAACGCCTGACCGACGAATGCCCGCAAGAGTCGCAACCGCAGGCGCTGGACTGGCATCAAGTGCGCGCACTGGAGGCTTCCGGGCTGGTGCGTTTCGGCCCGCACGGCGCCAGTCATGCGATCCTCACCGGTCTGGACGATGTGCGTCTGGACGAGGAAATCAGCCGCAGCCGCGATGCCCTGCACAACGGCTGCAATCGGCCGTTGCCGGTGTATTGCTACCCCAACGGCGACAACGATGAACGCGTGCGCCAACAGATCGCCAGCCATGACTATCCGTTTGCGCTCGGCACCGGTACCGGCATCTATCGCGGTGAAGGCGATCCGCTGAATCTGCCGCGTTTCGGCGTCAGCCAGCGCACCGCGCGCAATCCGGAACTGCTGTCGTGGCGGATCTTTCGCGGGGCGCGGCCATGAGCCGAGGCAACTACCTCAAGCATCTGGCGCTGAGCATGGGCACCAAACTGGCGATGATCGCCCTGCGTTTGCTGCGCAACGTGTTGCTGGCGCGGATACTCGGGCCGAGTGAGCGCGGACTGTTTGCGCTGCTCAGCACGCTGCCGGATCTGATCAGCGCGGCCACCAGTGGCGGGCTGAACTCGGCGGTGGGTTATCAAGCGGCCAAGCAGCGACCGATGGGGCTGCTGCTCAGTCAGGTGTTGGTGTTCGGCTGTTTGCTCGCCGCGTTGCTGACCTTGCTGGTGGTGGCGTTGGTGCGCGAGTTTGGCGCTGAACTGGATGTGACGATGCAGCTCGGGTTGCTCGCCTGGTTGTTGCTGCTGGCAGTGCCACTGACGGTTTTGAAAAGCGGTCTGCTGACCTTGCACAACGCGTCCGGTGGCGTGGTGGCGTTCAACGCCTTGCGTCTGGTCGAATCGCTGGCACCGCTGCTGCTGTTTCTCGCGCTGTTTTGGATGTGGCAAAGCGCGGCGCTGGAAGCGGCGCTGATCAGTTGGCTGGCCGGGATCAGCCTGGTGGTGCTGGTCGGTTGGGTCTGGCTCAAACGCGCACAACCGTTGCAACTGCAATGGGACCGCGCCAGCCAGAAAGAACTGCTGCGCTACAGCGCCCGCAGCCATCCGGACCTGCTGTTCCAGCAAGTGATTCTGCGCTCGGATTATCTGTTTATCGGTGCCTTGCTCGGCAGCACCGCGCTCGGTCATTACGCCATGGCCAGCGCTGCCGCCGAACTGCTGCTGATCGTCCCGGAAGCGGTGACCACGCCATTGATGAAACGCCTGCTGCAGCAGGACGAAGGCATGGATAAAGTCACTCCGTTGGCGTTGCGCCTGACCGCGACGGTGATGCTCGGCGCTTGCCTGACCATGGCGGTGATCGGCGAATGGCTGATCGTCACCCTGTTCGGCGTCGCTTACCAACCGGCGTATCCGGCGTTGCTCGCTTTGCTGCCGGGGCTGTTGGGCCTGTGCTACGCGAGCATTCTGCGCCTCGACTTGTTAGGCAAGAATCGTCCCGGCACGGTGTCGCTGCTGATGGGCCTGGGCGCCCTGCTCAATCTGGCGCTGAACCTGGTGCTGATTCCGGCCTATGGCATTGTTGGCGCGGCGGCGGCTTCGTCGATTGCCTATCTGGCGGTGACCGTGGCGATGCTGGTGCTTTACTGCCGTTTGAGCGGCGTGCCGTTCTGGCAAACCCTGATCATCCTGCCGCGCGATGTCCTGCCCATGCTGCAGATTCTGCAAAGGAAAGCCGCATGAAAAGCCTGGCCCTGCTGCTCGGTCTCAGCCTGTCGCTGGACGCGTTTGCCGCGTCTATTCGTTGGGGCGAGATCCGTGACGGCAGCCTGTATCTGCAAAGCGATCGCCCGGACACGCTGACCGTGCGCTGGACGCCAGCGTGGCAGGCGGATGCCAACGAAGAGCATCTGTACCTGCTCGACGGCCAGGGCAAATTGCAGGGCGATCGGTTTATCCAGGCCAGCGAAACCCGTGGCAGTCAGAACTGGCCATTGCTGCCCGGCGCAGCCAGTTATCGACTGGAGATTCCCGGCTACAGCTTTCGCAACTATCGCATCGAACATGACGAGCGTACGGTCGCCCTGTTCGCCCCGGCCAAAGTGCATTTCAGCGCGCAGACGCAGAACGGCGACACGTTGTATTTCAAAGTCGCGCCGGGCGAACGTGCAGTGCTGGCCGGCAAGTTTCATGGCGGTGTCAGTGCGTTGCAGGCGCAGCGCGTGGGTGACGGGCAAGCGCTGACACTGACACTGAAACCCTATCGCGCCTATTGGCAGTTCGATCAGCTCGCACTGCCGGTCAGCGCCCAGGAACAAGTCTGGCGCCTGCGTTTGCAGGGCAGCGGTAAAGCGGCGTTCTGGCTTGATGGCACCGCCAATCTGTTCGCCCAGAACCCGCAGCAACTCAAACCGCTGCGCGAAGACGCCGGGCAGACCCGTTTGACCCTGCATGACAAAGTCCTCGGGCGCACGCCGGATCTGGGCATCGCCCTGCCCTACGTGATGCCGCCAGCAGCCAGTCATGCGGCGCTCGATGCGCTGAAACCGACGGCGGCGAGTTACTACAGTTTTGTTGATGTGACGGCGAAGAACCCGCAGTTCGAAGACGCGTTCCGTCAGGTTTATCAGGATCGTTTCGGCATCAAACAGGACATCACCCTGCTCGCCGGCAGTCAGCGCCAGGCCGATTTACGCGCCGATGTGCAAAGCAACAGCGGCCTCGATGCGTGGCTCGCCAGCACACGAGCACTGGGCGGCAATGGCACCCACTACATCGGTTTCGCCGACGAGCCGAACCTCAACTATTCGAGCTACGCGCAGTATCAGGCGATTTTCACCAGCATGGCCCGCCAGGTGCGCAGCGACCCGACGAATGCCAAGGCTGGCGTGCGCATCGCCATGCCGGCCAGTTCGCGCCTGGTCAACGGGCCGTTCGCCAATAACGCGGCGGACAAGCGCGGCATCGACTGGGCGCGGCGTTTGCTCAGCGAGTCCGCCGATCAGGTGGATGCGCTGGCCTGGCACGAATGGATGATCCGCGATCTGCTCGCCACTCGCGTCTACCGCGACAGCGTGCGTCGCGCCGCCGAATTGGTTGGTCTTGATGGCAACGGCCAGCCGCGCAAGGCCCTGCTGCTCGATCAGACCAATCTGTCCAGCGGCTCCAGCCTCAGCCCCTACGATCAGGAAACCCATTACACCTCGCTGTGGTGGGCGTCGGTGGTGATCAACGCCTCGCAGGACGGCTTGTTGACCATGCTCAACTGGTTCCAGGCCGCCGATGAACCGCAGTACCCCAAGGGCATGTTGCGGGTACTCGGCGATGATCGTTTCGAGTTGAAACCGGTGGGCCTGGCCCAGCAGTTCATCGCGCAGCACTGGCTGCATAAGGTGCTGTGGCTGGAGAACGATGCATTTGAAGTCGATGTGCTGGCGATGGCCGGTGACGAGCAACGCGGATTGCTCGGGGTGAACAAAGGCACGCGTTTGCAGCGTATTGATCTGAGCGGCGCCAAGTGCCCGCTGAACAATGGCGCCCTGCGCTACTTCGGCGCGGACAACCGCAGCCGCGACGCACCGTTTGCCTGCCGCGATGGGCGCGTCAGCTTCGATTTGCCGGGGGAGACCCTGTTTGCACTGAGCTGGATCGCGTCATGAAGCCAATTCCGATTATCAGAACATGTAAGGCGAACAAAGATTTGTGGGTAGGGAGTTTTTGTGGCGAGGGGATTTATCCCCGATGGGCTGCGAAGCGGCCCCGCATTTACAGGCTAAAAGCGACGACTGCTGCGCAGCCCATCGGGGATGAATCCCCTCGCCACAGAGCCCCTCGCCACAGTCGTTCGCCTTGCCGGAACTCCGGAGTACGCACAATGGGCATCGTCAGCAAACTCAGCGAACACATCAAGCAGAAAGGATTGTCTGCCACCGTCAAAAAGGCCTGGAAGCACTACATCTTTTCCCATCAGGAGCTGCTGTGGATGGAGCGCGATCTGGTCAGCCCGGTGCCGCCGCACAACCTCAAGCCCTACCCGCCGTTGCGGGTGGTGAAGATCACCGCAGACAACGCCAGCGCCTTCGCCCGCTACTTCGGCGACCGTGTCGGGACCATGGCGGAACTGGCCAACGAGGGCCACACCGGGCACATGCACCTGGACGATCAGGGCGATGCCGTGGCGTTCATCTGGGGCAGTGCGCGGGACTATTTCGACCGCCATTACTACGGCTGCCTGTTCCCGGTGAAACCCGGCGAGTTCTTCGAGTTTGGCGGTGAACTGACCCGTGCCTATTGGGGCTCGGAGCTGTCGGTGGATCTGCAACTGGAGCTGTGGAAAGCCATGGCCGCGCAAGGCTGCGACAAAGTCGTGGATGTCTGCGAGTTCCACAACATTCCGGCGCTCAAGCTGCACCTGCGCATGGGCTATACCGAACAGGGGCGGATCATGAACGTCTACACCCTGTTCAACCGCTGGCGCTTCTACCGCGAAACCCGCTACAGCGGCTCGCGTCTGGATGCGTTGCGCAAACCTTCCCGTCCACCTGTAACAGCTACGGCGGCCTGAGCCTATGGTGACGCGATTCGAATGGTGCACTTCACTGTGCGCCGCCGATTTCCCGGCAGCAGCGTATGAAGCGCTGCGCCTGCGGGTGACGGATCACACGCCGTTCAACAACCTCGGTTGGTTGTGTGCGGCCGAGCAGGCACTCGGTGAGGGTGAGCGTCTGCACATCCTGCTGGGTTGGGAGACGGATGAATTGCGTCTGTGCCTGCCGCTGGTGGCGAGTCGCGAGCGCTTTTTCGGCGTGCCGTTCCGGGTGCTGCACCACTTGGGTTATCCGCTGGCGGATCGCCTCGCGCTGCTGTCGCTACTGGACAGCGAAGGTATGCGCCAGGCGTTGTCGTTGATCCGCCAACGTGTGCCCCACGCGCTGCTGCAGCTCAATGAAGTGTCCGAGCCTGCCGGTGAGGAAAGTGCGCTGACCGAATGGATGGCGCGCAGCTCCACCGCTGAGCGGCGCCTGAGTTGTCGGGTGCCGGTACATCTGATCAGCGAGGCGGATCATCAGGAAGTCTCCGGCGATCCACGCTACAAACTGCGCCGGGCGCGTAAACGGATTGCCGCGTGTGGCGCCGAGGTGCGGCGGATCATTCCGGATGCAGTCACCATGGGGCCCCTGTTGCAGGCGATCAGTGAAGTCGAAGCAGTGAGCTGGAAAGGTGACGAAGGCGTCGGGATTTTTGCCAGCGAACGCAGTCGACTCCTGATCGAGCGCGCCTTCACCGCCCTCGCCGGCCAAGGCCTGGTGCGGCTGGTGACGCTGGAGCTGAACGGGCGGTGCATCAGCTATCGGCTCGGTCTGCTCGAACAGAGTCGACTCTACGATTACAACCTCGCCTTCCTGCCGCAATACGCCGACCTGGGCAGCGGCCGGGTGTTGCTGGAGGAATGGATTCGCTGGGGGCTGGACGAGCACTGGCACTGGATCGATGCCTCGCGGGTCAGCCTGGAAAACTCCAGCCATCAACTGCATGAACGCATGACCGGACAACTGGAGCACTGGCGCTGGAGCTTTTGCTCCTGGCGGCCGAGTGGCCTCGTCCTCGGTCTGGGCTTGCGCCTGTGGCATCGACTCAAGCCGCGCGTGCAAGGCTGGCGGGCGCGGCGCGCAGAGCTTGCGAAACCCACACTGAAACCTGTCGCGATCACCACGGAGGGCGAACATGCCTCGCCAAGTCATAGTCAACGCTGACGATTTCGGTCTCAGCCCGAATGAAAACGCGGTGATCTTCGCTGCATTTCAGGCCGGGGTCATCAGTTCTGCCACGGCGATGGCCAACATGCCGGCGTTTGAAGCGGCGTGTGCCATGGCCCGGCACCCTGTGCTGGAAGGCCGGGTCGGATTGCACTTCAACCTGACTTACGGGCGCCCGTTAAGCCGGGCCATCCTGTTGCGCCGAACGTTCTGCGACAGCCATGGTGTGTTCGACCTCAGCCTGCCGCGCCACAGTCTGTGGCTCAGCCGTGAGGATCGTGACGCGGTGCGTGAAGAGTTGCAGGCGCAGTGGCAGCGTTGTGTCGACCATGGCGTGCGCCCGAGCCATATCGATTCGCATCAGCACGTGCATAACATCTGGCCGATCGGCGAAATCGTCGCCCGCTTCGCAGCGCATCAGGGCGTACCGATTCGGCTGGCGCGCAATCTGGGGCAAAACCTCAACCTGGCGAAACGGCTGTTCAAAAGTTTGCTCAATTGGCGTTTGCAGGGTCTGGCCGGTGTGACCGCTGACTATGTGTGCACGCCGATCGACTTGCGCAACGACTTCGCGCCGACCGACGGTGTGCTGGAAATCGTCGCTCATCCGACTCAGCTCGCCGGCGATTTTGGTGACGCTTACCTCAACCCCGACGAATCCCTGAACCGCGTGCTAGAGCAGCGACTGGCGGGTATTCCACGGGTTTCCTACGCCGAATTGAACAAGGATTTTCTACGCGGTGCTGCGGCACTCGATTGACTTACATACCTTGCAATACTTTCAAAGATGGCACTTTGAAATGTACTCGCAAAGGTGATCTATACCCACAAAAGCACCATCCACAACACCCGGGCTGCGGCCACGGAGGGCATCATGAGTGTCATCGAAAAACTACAAGAACGCATCCGCCAGAAAGGCCTCGGTCGCACCTTCGGCACGTTGTGGAAACGCTACGTGTTCTTCCATTGGGAACTGCTGTGGATGGAGCGCGACCTGGTCAGCCCGGTGCCGCCGCACAAGCTGCGGCCTTACGCTGGCCTGCGCAGAGTCGACATCACGCCTCAGAATGCCGGGGCGTTCGGCAAGCATTTCGGTGATCGCGTGGAGACCATGGCGGAACTGGCCGCCGAGGGTCACACCGGGCACATGTACCTCGACGCTGACGGCCACGCGGTGGCGTTTATCTGGGGCAGCATTCGCGACTATCACGACCGTCACTATTACGGCTGCACCTTCCCGGTGAAGCCTGGCGAATTCTTTGAGTTTGGTGGCGAAATGACCCGCGCCTATTTCGGCAGCAGTCTGTCGGTGGACGTGCAGGTCGCGCTGTGGGAAGCCATGGCGGCTCAGGGCTGCAACAAGGTGGTGGATGTCTGCGAGACCCACAACATTCCGGCGCTGAAGCTGCACATCCGCATGGGCTACCACGAACAGGGGCGGGTCACTCACGTTTATTGCCTGTTCGGTCGCTGGAAATTCTTCAGTGAAAGCCGCTACGAGGGCTCACGTCTTGACCCACTTCGTAAACCGGGGCGGCCGGTGGTGAGTGCGGCGGCGCAGGCTTGATAAATCCTTGAAAGGGATGGCGACTATTCGGCCGCCATCGCTGGCAAGCCAGCTCCCACAGGGGTTGAGTTGTACTCAGTATTGCTTGTACGACACTAAAACTGTGGGAGCTGGCTTGCCAGCGATGAGGCCAGTCGGCGCGATAAGGCATTCAGGCCTTAGTGGCGACCAGGGTAAAACACATCGGCATCTGCGCCTCTTGATTCAGATACTGGTCATACACCTCTTCCCGATTCGAATGCGCGTATTCCTTGAAATGCGCAATGCTCAGCCCTGCCCCGATAGCACCGCTGAAAATCGCCCCCAGCGTGTGCACAAACCAGTACGACTTCGCTGCCTGCTGTTCAACCTTGCCGACATAGACAATCGGTTCCTCCTGCACAAACGGTTCAGCGCGAAAGTACGAACTGGCGAGGCGATAAGGATCTTCCGCATCCGGATCAACCATTTCCAGAAACGGATGGGTTTCATAAATCACCAGTTTTCCGCCCGGCTTGAGGGTCGCGGCGACATGGCGGAAAAACTCGCCGATGTCCGGCATCCAGTTGAGAACACCAATGGTGATCAGCGCCACGTCGAAGCGATTCTGCAGCGATGCAGGCAGATGATGGATATCGGCTTCGATGAATTCGGCGTTGTGCGCTGAGCGGCGGTTCAGTTCACGGGCCTGCTCAAGGAACGCCACCGATTGATCAACACCGACAACCCCGCGCGCACCGAGGGCGAACAGCGACAGGCTTTCGCGCCCGTTGTTGCAGCCCAACTGGATCACGTCTTTGCCATCAACCCCGACTTGCTCCAGCAAGCCGCGCAACGTGTCGTCGAGGCAAGAGAATTCTGCCTGCGCAACGTCGTTCAACAAGGCCTGCCAGTCAGGCGAATCCTGATGATGGCGGGCGGAATCGTTCCACGCCTGTCGATTGCTCTCGATGGCGGTTTTATTGTTCGGCACTTCCATGGCGCACTCCGGACGATGCTCGTGATTGAGCGGATCCGAGTCTAGATCAGCCCGGCAATTACGGTTGTTGCAAACTTGTAAGCCAATTCGTGTAGGAGCTGCCGCAGGCTGCGATCTTTTGATCTTGTTTTTAAAGGTCAAGATCAAAAGATCGCAGCCTGCGGCAGCTCCTACATATCTGATTGTTTGAATGGCGGGCAGCTATAGTTAATAGCCTTGGGGAAAACCGCACTCGCAGGTGCCGCCATGCAAATGCTCGATCGGCTGTTGTTGACCGGCTGTCTGCTCGCTGCCAATCAGGCGCAAGCGCTGGACAGCAATTTTGTTTACTACGGGCCCAACCAGCCCTTTGCTCACCCTGCTCCGTATTCCTTGAACGCAACGCCGCCGAAGCCTTACGAGGACACGGCGCCGCAGGATTTTGTGGTGATTCCGGATGATCACGTGTTCTACGACTCGCAATTGCCCACCGTGGCGGATGCGACGGTGCGGGTGTTTATTCGCACGTACGATGCCGAGCGCGGGATTTACGTGAATGACGAGGTGCTGGATCCCAGTTGTTTGCTGGAGTGTTTGAGCCGGCAGCAGCATTGATCCTGATTACCAAGTATTAACCAGACGCCACAAAACCCTGTGGGAGCGGGCTTGCCCGCGATGGCGTCCTGTCAGCCGATCTATCTGGTGACTGACACTACCTCATCGCGGGCAAGCCCGCTCCCACAGGGTTTTGGGTGCAGGCGGTCACCACTTTTACCACTGCCGTTTATCCGGGCGGGCGAGGCCGAGTTTTTCGATGCGATAACGCAGCATGTCGCGGCTCAGGCCCAGCAGGCGCGCTGATTTGGTGACGTTCCAGTCGGTCTTGTCGAGCATCTTGCGCACCATGTCGCGTTCGACTTCCGGCAGGTTCATCGATTCGGTGTTGCTCGCCGGTCGAGGTTCGTAGTGCATCGGCACTTCATGAATATGCAGCGGCGGTTCGTCGACCAGGCTCATGCACACGTTCAATTGATGCGCAGCAATCGTGTCGCTCGGTGCCAGCAGCACGGTCTGCTCAAGCATGTTGCGCAGTTCGCGCACATTGCCCGGCCAGGTATAACTGAGCAGCAACTCCTCGGCCTGCTGGCTGAAATGCAGATTCGGTTTGCCGTAGCGTTTGCCGTGGCTGGCGAGGAAGTGCCGCGCCAGCAGCAAGATATCGTCGCCCCGGGCGTACAGGCGCGGCACTTTGATCGATATGATCCGTAACCTGAAAAACAGGTCACGGCGAAATTTGCCCTGTTGCACCATTTGCTCAAGGTTGCAGTTGGTCGCGCTGATCACCCGCAGATTGACCTTGCGCTCCTTCACCGAGCCGACCCGGCGAATTGTCCGGTCCTCAAGCAACTTCAGGAGCTTGGCCTGCAGCAGCAGATCCATCTCGCCGACCTCATCGAGAAACAGTGTGCCGCCATCTGCCGCTTCCACCAGACCGACGCGACGGTCCTTGGCATCAGTGAACGCGCCCTTCTCATGTCCGAACAGCTCCGACTCCACCAGATTCGACGGAATCGACGCGCAGTTGAATTCAATAAACGGCCCCTTGCTACGCGGCCCATCGAAATGCAGGGCGCGAGCTACCAGTTCCTTGCCGGTGCCGGTCTCGCCTTCGACTAAAACCGGCGGCAGATCGGTGTTGGCCATGCGCCGCTCGGCGTCGAGCAACTGCCCGATGGTGTTCTTCAGATACTGCATCGGTGCCGAGTCGCCAATCAGCGCCTGCACCCCGGATTTCTGCGCCTCGCGGTCCTGATAGAACGACAGCGTGCGCTCCATCCGTTCGGTGGCCAGAGCCTTGTCCAGCAGCAGTTTGAGTTCCGGCAACGCGACCGGTTTGGTGACGTAGTGAAAGGCGCCCTCCTTCATCGCCACCACGGCATCTTCGACGTTGCCGTAGCCGGTCATCATGATCACTTTCAGATCTGGCGCGCTGATGCGCAGCTTCTGGATCAGGTCATGCCCACTCATGCCCGGCAGCGAGTTGTCGGTCAGCACGATGTCGGGCATGAAGCTGTTCAATTGCTCCAGCGCATCTTCAGCAGAATGGCAGACAGTCACCTCGAAGTCCTTGCGCTCCAGGTAGGTCTGAATATTCTCGGCCAGCAGTTCGTCATCCTCGACCAGCAGAATGCTGTGTTCCATATTCCCCTCCCGTTGCCACTTTGAAGTTGAGACTGACGCGGGTTCCTTCCTGCTCGCGGCTGGTCAGCACGACCGAACCTTCGAAACGCTCCATGATGCGTTTGACCAACGCCAGGCCAACCCCGAGGCCGCCCTGTTTGGTGGTGAAAAACGGTTTGAACACCAACAGTTGCTGCTGCGCGCTCATGCCCTTGCCGGTGTCACTCACGGTCAGGCGCACGCTGTCAGGCTGCGGCGATTCGAATTCGACGCTGAGCACACCGCCCTTGGGCATGGCTTCCAGGGCGTTGGCAAACAGGCTATTGAGGATTTGTGTGAGCAACACCTTCTGGCTGACCACCAGCGCGCAATTCTGCGGTGTGAAGCGCACTTCGACGTTGCAGCGTTTGATCAATGCTTCGAAGGCGCCAACGGTGTCTTCGACCGCCATCACCAGGTCCACCGCCTCGCCGTCGTCGTTCATCGGCCGCAGCGACACCAGCAACTCGCGGACCCAGCGCGACATGCGATCAACCTGGCTGATGATGTCGCCGATGTTGCGTTGCGCGCCGGGGCTGGCGACTTCCTGGGCCAGTTCGGCGCTGGAACGGATGGTCGCCAGCGGATTGCGCAGGCTGTGCGCCACCGCCGAGGACATTTCGCCGAGGGCGACAAAGGTTTCATTGCTGATCAACTGTTGCTGTTGGCTCTGCAGCAGCTTCGCCGCGCGGCGGACGATCCAGAACAACGCCAGAAAGATCGCCGCACCGCCGAAACACGTGGCGGCCCAGATCGAGGCAAATCCACGGTCGATGCGGTCGACCAGATCCGCCGGCTCTTTGTAGATTTCGACCATGGCAACGACTTTACTTTTGTCGGCGTTGAACATCGGGATGTAGTTCTCGATGAACAAATACTTCGGTTCGCGCAGTAACTGCTGCTCGGGTTTCTCATCGTCAATCTTGTGGTAACTGGAGGACACCGCGACTTTCATCTCGAACGATTCGTCGAGTTCCTCGTCATCCTCGAATTTGATCCCGATCAGTTCGGGATTGGTCGACCAGATCACCGTGCGGTCCAGTGCATACACCGTGGCCAGGAGAACGTCGGGCAGATGTTCGACATGGTCAAGAAACTCGGCGCGGGCCGCCGCATGGGCAACGGGATCGACATCGGGAAAGTTGTCGTCCTGGCGTGGATCGAGCATTTCGCCCATGGTGCGTGCCGGGGTGATGCCTGCGTGGCGTATTTCCGCCGAGCCAATGGCCTGAACGAATTGCGCGGTCAGCAAGGCGTCGCGCTCGACACTTTCGGTCACCACAAAACGCGTCGAGATGTACCCCAGCCCCACCGCCACGACGGCGATGATCAAAAAGCTCGCGAGCGAGAACCAGCGCAGCAGATTGAACTGTTCGCGCCAGCTCTTGCCCATTGCCGCCGGCGTGTCCGGCGCGGAGGTTTTTTGTATTTCCAGTCGCTGCATGGGAGTGCCCTGGAGGTTTTGTATCGAGCCAGTTACAGCCATCAGTGTAGGTGGCTCTGACCGCGACACACGGTTCAATGATGCTATTTCGCCGCTACCGCATCTGACTCACCGTCGCGGCTGCATGGTCCGGTTTTACTGGCGTCAATGCACCGTCGGCCATGGCATTGGCGGACGGTTGCTGGCGCTCGGTTTCGTCGCTGAGGAAGTCGATGATCGACTGCGCAGATGCCTCGTCGAGGCGCAGGTTGGGCATCGGAATTCGCTCGAACTGTTCGTAGAGCTGCAGGGCAGTCGGGTCTTTTTCCGCGAGCAGGCGATCCGGTTCGCGAATCCAGCGATTCAGCCACTGCGGATCACGGTTGCGGGTCACTCCGATCAGGTCCGGACCGATGCTGCGCATGCCAAGGCCCTGGCCATCCATGGGGCCGAGGCTGTGGCACGAGGCGCAGCGGGTGCGGAACAGTTCTTCGCCATTGCTCGGCGGGCGAATGTCCGGGGCGTCGGCGTAACTTTCTTCGATGCTCGGCTGTTTCCAGTTCTGCAGAGTGTTGGCCAATTGATCGGCGAGGATCCACGGATTCTCGAAGGGCGAGGCTTTCATCCAGCGCCCGGTGGTCTGGTTGCCGACGATCAGGCTGAGGTTGTGATCCTTGCTGCGGCCGTTGTCGACGCCTTCGATGAACAGCCCGAGCTTCTTGCGCAGGTCGGTGACGTCTTCGAATTCGCCGGTGAGAAACTTCCAGCCGGGGCCGACCTTGAAGCGCTGCGCATAGGCCTTGAGCACTTCAGGGGTGTCGCTGAGCGGGTCGATGCTGATCGAGTAGAAAAAGATGTCCTGGCCGACCCGATCACCGAGGAGTTTCTGCACCTGACGCAAGCGCGCGGTTTCCAGTGGGCAAGAGTCGCTGCAGGACGTGAAGATGAAATTGATCACCACCACTTTGTCTTTGATCAGGTCATCGAAAAAATGCACCTGCCGACCGTCCTGATCAGTCAGCAAGGTGTTGGGGAAATAGTCGCCACCCCACGGGGTGGCGGATTCGCTGGTCGCTGCCGTTGCGTCAACGCTGGCCTGGTGCGCGAGCAGCACGCGGCTGCCGAGCACGCAGGCCACCAGCACCAGCACCAGGTGCATGCCCAGCGCCCGGGAGCGCGGGGTATGCAGCGGTTGGCTGTCACCGTGGCGGCGATTCATGGCTTGACCACCACTTGCGGGCCATAACCGTCGCCATTGCGGAAGGTTGGCAGCGCGGCCGAGTTGACGTAGCGCACACCGTCCCAGCTCGGCAGAGGCGTCGGCATCAACTGCAGTTGCCCGGGTTTTTCAAGGTCCCACCGCAGCAGCATCGAGTTGTCTTCGTGCTGGGTGTTGTGACAGTGCTCCATGTACGTCCCGGCGAACTCGCGAAAGTTGATCGCCATTTCGACGTTGTCCAGGCCATCGGCTTCGGAACCGATCCGGTAGACGTCCTTGCGCGCCCATTTCTCCCATTCCGGTGGTGCCTTGCCGCCGCGACTGAGGATGATCCCTTCTTCGAAGTGCACATGCACCGGATGGCTCCAGCCCTTGCCGCCGGCCTTGATGTTCCAGACTTCCAGAGTGCCGAATCCGGTGACGCCGGCATCGGTCGGGCCGCTGGACAACTGGGTCGAGGCGTTCAGGCGCCGTGGGTCCATGTGGTAGCCAAAACCACCATCGGTCTTGACCGTCCACGGCGCTTCATCGGTGCCATCGGCGCGGCCAAAGGTGAAGGTGCGGTGACGGGCCTTGGCCAGCAGCGCTTTATCGGCAGCGTTGTCGCGATGGATCTTCAGCGGGATCATCACCAGCCCTTCAGCCTTGCCGGGTTTGGCCGGTTCGTAGGCTGCCGGGTTCATCGCCAGATCCTGGCCGGTGTAGGCCTTGACGTTGAGTTGCAAAACCTTGCCCACCGCCGGATCGCCCTTGTCCCACTGCGGGCCCTTGCTGGTTTGCTTGATCACCGGCAGGTATTTCTCCGAGAGCACATCCGCCAGCGGGATCATTTCTTTCGGGCCTTTGCCGTCGTCCTGCGCCTGCAGGTTGAGGAAGAACAGCTTGTCGCCAGGCTTGATGCCGTTTTTCGCGAAGTTGACGATGATGTCGAAGCGCTCCGCGATGCCTTGGGTAGGCAGGATCGCGTTGTGGTTCTGTTTATCGCCGTCGGCGTCGAGGTCCATGCTGCCGTCGAACGGCACGCTGTGTTCCATGATGTTGCCGTCGTTGGCGATCATGTGGAACGGCACGCGGCTGTACGTCAGACCCGAGTTTTTCGGCCCTTGGAACTCTCCGCCACTGCCTTTGATTTCCCGCACCAGCGCCAGTTTGAAGTAGCGCGACACCGAGCCATTGAGAATGCGGAAGCGATAGCTGCGTGCGCGCACATCGAGGGTCGGTTTCCACTGCCAGTTGACCAGCACCTGATCGCCGATGAAGCCGTCGGTGTTGAACGGGTTGAACCACAACTGACCTTCCTGATCCCAGGCCTTGTCGGCGAACACCAGGTTGACGTCATAGTCGCGGTTGCCCCACGGCAAGGCGCTGCCGCTGGGGAAGCGCAGGTTGACGCCGTCGTTGACCGACTCGTTGCCGCGATCCAGCGCGCTGTAGTAGTTCATCATCGCCGCGTTGCCCTTGTAGACATTCTGCGCGGTGAAATCGAGCATGTGGTCGTGGAACCAGTGGGTGCTCATGGTTTCGCGCCAGTCGCCCCGGATCTTGATGGTGCCGTTATTACAGGTCTTCTTCGCCGGGGCCAGATCGTTGACCCACAGGGTCTCGCCCGGCGCGCAGGGGAACGCCGCGCGCGGGTCCTCCGCCTTGGTGTTGATGCTGTCGTAACCGGCGAGCTGGATCGGCCAGCGATAATCGTAGTACTGGCCGGGGAAGAAGAACGCGTTGGCATAGCCGTCGCTTTCCGCCGGCGCGTGGCCGTTGTGCTCGTGGGTACTGATGGTGTGCAGGCCGAAACCGCGGTTGGCCGACGGGTCGATCGGCAAGCCGTTGTAGTGGCGCATCATCACCGGTTGGCCGTAGCGCACCATCAACAGTTTCGGCGGCAGCGTGCCGTCGAAGGTCCATACCGAATTGTGGTTCTGCACCGGCATGTTCGGGTGGAAGCGCGGGTCGACGCCTTTGGCGGTGCCATCGGTCGCCGGTACGCCGGCGACGTTGTGGTACAGACCGCCGGGGCCGAACTCGCCCAGGGCATAGCCGTGCATTTGCCGACTGTCACGCAGGCCGCCGTTGAGGCGCGCGCCGGTCTGCACGGTTTTGTAGGCGACTTGCGGGTAGAACTCGTTCCAGCGCTGGTGCGACCAGCCTTTTCCTGGCGGCCGTCCTTCAGCGGACGAGCCGATGTGGCGGTTGAGGAACACTTCGATCTGCGCCTGCCACGGATTGCGGTCGACAACGTTGGAGAACTGGCTGGGGAACGGCGTCAGCCCCGGTTGGCGCAAGAACGCATCGAGCGCCGTGCCGGGTGGTGCGCTGCGGGCGATGTTGTTCGGGTCCTGCGCGGGTGCCGGGCCGATCGCGGCCGGCGGAAAGGGCAACGGTGCGGCCGGGGTGGTCGGGTCGAGTTTTTCCGGGCCGAATTCCTCGAACAGCAGCAACTGCTGGCTGAACGGCTGTGCGCCATAGAGCGGGCTGGGTTTGCCGTTGGTGGGATAGTTGAAACTGGTCTGCACGGTGGGCGGCAGAACGTTTTCCGTGCGGGTCGAGTCTCGCGTGCCTTTGACCCCGTCGGGCAAATCGAAGGAATCTTCGTTGGCCTCGGGCATGGTCAGGATGGCGTTGAGTGCGGTCGGCTCGTCCGCCGGCTCGTCGTAGTACGCCGACGGATCGGACGTTTCGGGCTGGCGTTCATCATCAATCGGGCTCGCCTGAACCACGGTCATGGTGCCGAGGGTCAACATCAGAAAGACGCTCAGTGGCGTCAACCGGAAGGTATTGCTTAGGTCACGCGTTGCTCTGTCCATCACCAGCCGCCTCATCAAGGAAGGGGTGATGGTGTTTTGCAACTAGTGCGCCAAGAATTTATTTCCAGTTGTTACAGGGGCTTGGGGACGCTGTGGGTTCCCCCACTCCCCGGTGACCGGGGCTTGACACCCATTGGTGGGGGAAGTTCATAAAATTATCGAGCGTATGAATTCTTGTGGCGAGGGAGCTTGCTCCCGCTCGACTGCGCAGCAGTCGTAAACCCCTTTTGTCTTGCTCGTTCCCACGCTCTGCGTGGGAATGCAGCCCGGGACGCTTTGCGTCCCATTGGAACGCGGAGCGTCCCTTGAGGCATTCCCACGCAGAGCGTGGGAACGATCATGCACAGGGGGAAGGTGTAAATCAGGGGACGCGTTGGAAGGCCAGGCGCACGGTGGTGCCCTCGCCTTCGCGGCTGTCGAGGGTCACGCCGCCGCCGAAGCGCTCCATGATGCGTTTGACCAGCACCAGGCCGACGCCCAAGCCCCCCGATTTGGTGGTGAAAAACGGCCGGAACGCCATGGTCCGTTGTTCCTCGTTCATGCCTTTGCCGGTGTCGCTGAGCACCACGCATACACCACGGTCGCCGCTCGGCTCAAGGCTGACGGTCAACGTGCCGCCCTTGTCCATCGCCTCCAGCGCATTGGCCAGCAGGCTGTTGAGGATCTGCGTCAACTGCACCGGCTGACTGAGCACCATCGGTGTGTGCTGCGGATGAAACACCACTGTCACGCCGGCCCTGGCGATCTGCTGTTCGAAGGCGACGAGGCTTTCGTGCAACGCCGCCACAAGGTTCACCGGTTCCGGGTCATCGTTGAGCGGACGCAGCGATTGCAGCAGCTCGCGTACCCATTTCGACATGCGGTCGACCTGGCCGATGATGTCCTTGATGTTCTTTTCAGCCGGGCCGGCGTCGAACTCCAGTGCCAGTTCGGCACTGGAACGGATGGTCGCCAGCGGATTGCGCAAGCTGTGCGCGACCGCTGAGGACATCTCGCCGAGGGCAACAAAGGTTTCATTGGCGATCAGTTGTTTTTGCTGGGCGGCGAGCAGAATCGCTGCGCGCCGCACGATCCAGTACAGGCCCAGATAAATCAGTCCGCCGCCGAGCGCGGTGGCCAGCCAGATCAAGGTCAAACCGCGCTCTATGCGCGCGATCAGGTCTTTGGGTTCTTTGTAGATCTCGACCATCGCCGTGACGTTCTTGCCCTCGGCGTCGAACAGCGGAATGTAGTTCTCGATGAAGATGTAATCCGGCGGGATGATGAACTTCTGTTCCTCCCGGGCCTTGTCAACGTCGTGGTAGCTGGCCGACACCGGAATCTTTTCATTGAAAGCGCGATCGAGGTCTTCGTCGGCATGAATGCTGGTACCGACGAGCGCCGGATTGGTTGACCAGATCACCAGCCGGTCCGGCGCGTAGATATTGGCGAGGATCACGTCCGGCAAGTGTTCGATGTGATCGAGAAATTCCCCCCGCGCCCCTGCCCGGGCCTGCGGATCGACATCGGGGAAGTCCTTGTCCTGACGCGGGTCGAGCAGTTCGCCCATGGTGCGGATATTGGGAATCGACACGTGGCGCACTTCGGCGGACGCGATGGCCTGGATGAATTGCGCGGTGAGCAAGGCATCGCGCTGCACACTTTCATCGATCACGAAACGCGTTGAAACCATCCCGAGTGCGATGGCCACGGTGCCGATCACCGCCATGCTGATCAGCGAAAACCAGCGCAGCAGGTTGAACGGTTGCTTGCGCGAACCCAACCGTAGCGTGCCCTCCTCAACCGGAAGCGATTTCGACTGCATATTCATGGCGGCGACTTCCCGATACGTCCCTATAGGGTTATAGCCCACGGGTGGGGGTTTGCCCGGATGCGGGGATATCGACCCGATTGCGCTGATCCCACAAACACCAAAAACCCTGTGGGGCCTGGCTTGCCAGCGATGGCGGTTTGTCTGTGCCGAGGATGTCGACTGATCCATCGTCATCGCTGGCAAGCCAGCTCCCACAGTTTCTTCATCCGACAGGTATTCAGTGTTCATCCCCACCGTCCCCGATTCTGGGGAATGACGCCCTTTCCCCGCAGGCCACAACCTTCGCCAAAACGCCCGCCAAACCCTCTAAACCGGCCCTCTCCCGCCCGTCCACCGCACTTTGGCATGGAAGGTGTACAGGCCCTGTGCAACTGACCCATCCCCAGGGGGCAGGTACTTTGATAGAGGGATTAACTCATGCACCCTTTACTGTCCAAAACCGCGACCGTCCTGGTCGTGAGCGCCTTGGCCCAGGGCATTGCTCAGGCCGCTTTGTTTGCTGTTGACCCCGGTCCTTATGCGGCGGCCAACGGCGGTTTCGCCAGCTGGTATCAGGACACCCACGGTCGCACTCTGGATCTGTGCCTGTCCAAAGCGCTCAGCTCGCGAGTGCCAAGCACACCGGGCGCACCTTCGTACATGTGCTCCCTGCTGCCGACCCCCGGCGTGTTCGACGACACCCAGCCAATCGTCTTCCCGAGCAACTTTCCCGATGAAGCGTTCTGGTTCACCGGCGAAACCACCCTTGTCGACGCCGCACGCGGGATCGACCTGACCTACGTCAGCGCCGTCGAAGCCGCGTTCGCCGCCGAAGAACCGGTGGAAGGTGATCAAGTCAGCTTCGCGCGGATCCGCATTCGCGTCGATGTGCCCACCGCCGGCACCTACGTCATCACCCACCCTTACGGCGTCGATGTGTTCAACATCGATACCCCCGGTCGCCGCGCGATCAACATGACCCGTGACATCGGCATCGGCACGCCGAAAACCTATGACGGCGCGCTCAAGGGTGACATCGGCCCGTTCCTGCGCAGCGTCAACGGCCCGTACACCGAAACCAACCCGGTCACCGGCGCCGCCGAACAATTTGTCGGCGACCCGAACCTCTCCGAAGCGGTGACCGGCAGCCCGTTCAATACCAACTACGTGCGCATCGAAGGCCCGAACGGACTGGACCTGCGCACCACCGCATTCGCCGTCTCCGGCAAATTGTCGACCGTGGTTCGACCCACGCCGATGATCACCCAGCGCAGCACTTACTCGCGCAAAGCGGGGACCAGCGCGCCGGTGGCTCAGCAGGACGTATTCGTCCTCGCACCACCAGCCCCAGGCACCGTCGCGGTGACCAGTTTCACCCCGGTGCTGAACATGACCGAAGCCAATTCCACCGGTGCCTGGTACGCGCAATCGTCGGCCAACCCGACCTTGCCGAGCGTCCTGCAAGTGACCGCCGACAACCACCTGGCCATCGCCAGCAGCACGCCGACCACCCTGCCCATGACCCTGACCGACCTGGTAGTGATCCAGCGCGCCGAGTACAGCCTCAGCTCCGGGCAACTGACGTTGGTGGCCTCGACCAGTGACGAAACCTCGCCACCGGTACTCACCGCAACCTCCATCAGCGGCGCCGCGATTGGTGCGCTGAGCGGCGACGGCGCGGTGAAAACCCTGGCCACCGGGATCTCGCCGATACCGCCAGCCAAGGTCCGCGTGACGTCGTCCAACGGCGGCAGCGATACCGAAGAAGTGGTCATCGTGCAATGAACGCTCACATGCCCAGATCCGCATCAGGAGGCATCATGAACAAGTGGCCACGCTTCGCGCTCAACGCGCTCGGGCTCGCTCTCTCGCTGACCGGCAGTGCCTATGCGCAACTCGCCGCCGTCGACCCCGGCCCCTACACCTTCGCCACCGGGAAATTCCCGATGTGGTATCAGGACAGCAATCAACTGTCGATGGAACTGTGCCAGTCGCGCGCCGCCAGTTCGCGGGTAGCGGCCAGCACCCCACCGGCCTACATGTGCACCCTGCTGCCGGAACCGGGCATCTACGACGACAGCCTGCCGATGGTGTTCCCGGACAACTGGCCGCCGGAAGCCTTCTGGTTTCTCGCCGAAACCACTATCCCCAACAACGGCGCCGGGTTTGGCATGGACGCTTATGTCGCCGGGATCGAAGCGGCGTTTGCCTCGGAAAACCCGGCTGACGGCGATCAACAAAGCTTCGCGCGGATCCGTATCCGGGTAAACGTCCCCGTGGCCGGCACCTACACCATCACTCACCCGTACGGTGTAGAGACGGTTAACGTCACCACCCCCGGGCGCCGCGCGATCAACATCACCAAAGACATCGGCATCGGTGCGCCGGGCGATTTCAGCGGCACGCTCAACGGCGCCATCGGGCCGTTCCTGCGCAGCATCAATGGCCCATACACCGAAGTGAACCCGGACACCGGCGGCGTCGAAACCTTCGTCGGCGACCCGAACCTCACCGAAGCGGTGACCGGCAGCCCGTTCGACACCAACTTCGTACGCATCGTCGGGCCGTCCGGCGCCGGTACGATCCAGACCAACCTGTTCACCGTCGCCGGCAAGGTGCTCGACAGCCGTCAGCAAACCCACGTCGACATCGACCGCGCCACCTATCGCCGCACCTCGGCCGGGGTGCGTGCCGAAGTGTTCGCCAAGGCTGACAGCAGCTCGACCCTGTGTTTCCGTGAAACCGTGGCGCTACTCCCCGGCCCACCACCAACGCCGTGCCAGACCAGCCTGACCGGTGACAACACCGGGCTGTTCTTCGGCCAACGCTTGGGCAGCGGTGCCGTGCCGCCCGTGGTGGTGGTGACTGCGACCAACCCGGCCGGGACCACGCGTCCGACCGCTGTGTCGGCCAAGCTCACCGACGTGGTGAAAGTGCAGACCGCGCGTTACAGCTGGGCCAATCACAGCCTGCTGATCGAAGCGACATCGACCGATGAAGTGGCGGTTCCGGACATGGTTGCCCAAGGCTACGGACGCCTGTCGAAGACCGGCACCCTGCAGCGCATCACCGTCGCCGACCTGACTCAGCCACCGGCCACCGTGACGGTGAAATCCGCCGCCGGCGGCAGTGACACCGAGCCCGTTGTCGTCGTCGGCACCGCACCGGACACCGGCGCCAACCAGGCGCCAATCGCCAACGCCGACACCGGCAGTACCAGCTTCGGCGTGCCGGTGACCGTCAACCTGCTGGCCAACGACAGCGATCCCGACGGCAACACGCCGCTGAGCATCACCGCATTGACCCAACCGGCAGCCGGCCAAGGCACCGTCGTGCTCAGTGGCACCACAGCCGTGGTCTACACCCCACCCGCCGTGGTCAACGCGCCACTGACCACGACCTTCACCTACAAAGCGCAGGACGCCAAAGGGCTGGCCTCGGCCAATCCGGCCACTGTGACCATCACCGTCGCCCCGAACCAGGCGCCCACCGCCGTCGCCGACAGCATCGCAACGGCAGGCCTGACCGTGCCAATCAGTGTGCTGGCCAACGACACCGATCCGGAAGGCAACGTGCCGCTGGCCGTGGCCAGTGTCACCCAGCCGGCGCTCGGTCGCGGCAGCGTCACCACCGACGGTACCGTGGTCACTTACACCCCACCAGCCGTCATCCTGACCGCCTTCACCACGACCTTTACCTACGTCGCCCGGGACAGCTTCGGCGCCCTGTCGACACCGGCCACGGTCACCGTGCAGGTGTCGCCAAGAGCGCCAGCGGAAACCTTCGCCGTCACCGCCGCCACCGTCACCGCACGGGCCGGTAATCGCTTCACCTGGGACTTCTCGGGGACCTCGTCGGTGATCCTCGGCAACACCGTCACCGTGCAGGTCACCACACCGACCGGCCTGGTGACCCTCGGCACCACGACCGTGCCACTGACCGGTCGCTGGAGACTGACCGTCACCAACACCACCGTGGTGCCGTCGGCCAACCCGACCGCAACGATCCGCACGACGCCTGGCACCGTGCGCACCGTCCCGGTCACCGTGCAGTAACCCTCCGCCCCCACCACCCGGTCATCGCGACCGGGCCGGTGGGCCAGTTTTCATGACCCGGGATTTTCGCCATGAACACGCCGACCGCCGCCCTGCTTTGCCTGCTCCTGCTGTGCAGCAGTGCAGGCGTGCGCGCCGACGACCTGATGGACAACGACGACCTTGCCCCGACCAGCAGCGACCTCGGCGAACTGCCCCCACCCGTGGGTCAGCAAGCCCTGATCGACCAGCTCGGCCAGGCCAACGTCGCCCTGCTGCAACAGAACGGTCAGTCGCTGCTCGGGCAGATCGTGCAATCGGGCAGCAATCAGGAGGCGTACATCCTGCAACAGGGCAGCGACCTGATGGCGCTGATCAACCAGAACGGTTCCGGCAACGCCGCCTCGATCACCCAGAACGGCAGCCACAACCGCGCGCAGATTTCGCAAAACGGCAACAACAACGACGCCAGCATCGAGCAGGCCGGCACGGGGCTGCAAAGCGCCGTGACCCAGTCGGGCAACGGCATGAGCGTTTCGGTCAAGCAATACCGCTAAGCACTGCAAATCATCGGAGAGTTCAATCATGTTCAAACTGACGCCCCTCACCGCCGCCCTCCTGGTCATGATCAGTGCCCAGGCCATGGCCGACGACAGCCTGTCCAACCAAAGCCAGGCCGGTACCGCCAACATCGCGGACGTGAAACAGACGCAGGCACCGTTCAGCACCGCCACCCAGACCCAACTGGGCCAGGGCAACGACGCCGCCGCCGTGCAAGACCACGCCAGCAGCGTGATCACCCAGGACGCGGTCGGCGACTACAACGCCGGCTACGCTGAACAACTTTACGAAGACAACGCCACCATCACCCAGCAACAGGTCGGCGCCTTCAACACCGCCCACGCCAGCCAGTCACTGGGCTTCGGCTCACCGAACAGCGCGCTGCAACAACAGCAAGGCACCGGCAACTTCTCGTTGGTCTATCAGGATTCGCAAAACGGCAGCGAAGGCAAAACCTTCCAGTACGGCGACAGCAACGAAGCCAACATCGAACAACTCTATGAAGGCGTCGGCAACAGCTCAGTGATCACCCAGTACGGCACCGCCAACTACGGCACCGCCGAACAGGTCACCCACAACGGCGGCCAGATCGGCATCAACCAGGCCGGCGAAAGCAACTACGCCTACGGCGACCAGCGCAACGGCACCGGCGGCAACATCACCATCAACCAGTTCGGCAACCTCAACGGCACCGAAATCTGGCAAGACTCGCAACTGGCCAGCCAAGCCACCATCAACCAGTACGGCGACAGCAACGAAACCGTGGTCGACCAAAGCTTCGGCGAAAACAACAGCGCCGCCGTCACCCAGGTCGGCAACACCAACGCGATCTACGCCGACCAGTTCGAATCGGTCAACTCGACACTGGCGCTCTATCAAGTCGGCAACGGTAACGTGCACTTCACCTACCAGAACGGCGATGGCCACGTGCTCAGCGCCACCTCCGTGGGCAACGACAACAAGGTCTACGCCAGCAACTGGAAAGGCCCGCAATCGGGTGGGCAGTTCGGCAGCAACCAACGTGCGACCGTCACCCAGGCGGGGAATGGCAACATCGCCAACTTCACTCAGGATGGGCTTGGGCATGTGATGACCACGCACCAGACCGGGACCGGCAACAAGACCACGGTCAGTCAGGCCGAGTCGTATAACGAGCTTTATTTTGATCAGAATGGCAGCGACAACATTTTGATCTCGGATCAGCGCGGGACCGGCAACCTGGTGCAGGGTTCTTCGAATGGCACGGGGAACAGCGCCGAATTTGATCAATCGGGGTCGGGGAACCAGGCGTATACCGCGCAGTTGTATGGCAGTGATAACCAGATCACTGTGAAACAGGCGGATACGATGAACGTGGCGTATGTGACCCAGGGCGGGACGGGGAACATTGCCAATGTGGATCAGAGTGGGGTTACGCAGACGGCGAATATTCAGCAGTTTGGGTCGGCTAACCAGGCGACGGTTTTGCAGCAGTAGGGGTTGGGTGTTGGAAAACCGCGACCTGCTGAGGGTCGCGGCTTTTTTTGCGCTGACGCTTGAGTTGCGTCCTACGGAAAACGGAACGTTTTCAGAAATTCGGGGAGTTTTCTGACAAGTTCTGGCGGTTGGCCGTCGGAAGTGCAGGCTCTAGGATTTGCCGGGACAACTTGATCCTCATGGAGCTTGGCCTACATGCAATTCATCCAGACAGCGACGACATCGATACCGTTAACGAATAGACTTCGAGGTACCAAACCTGGAGGTTCCATGATCGACCCGTCCTTGATCGACCCACTGTGCCCGGTTGTTTCGGATCTTGATCCCGAGGAGCAGGCTGCGAGTTATGACCGTTGGTTTCGGGCCGAAGTACAGGCCTCTCTCGATGATCCGCGTCCGAGTATTCCCCATGAGCAAGTGATGGAGGAAATGGATGCCTTGATGGAATCAATGCGCAAAAGCGCTGATGCAGATTAAGTGGCGACCCAAGGCCCGGGTCGAACTCTCGAAAATCCTTAAGTACATTGGCGAGCGAAATTTTGTAGCGGCGACTGCACTTCACAAGTCCGTCGTAAAAACTACATCTGCGCTTTGTTGGCATCCACACCTGTATCGCAAAGGCCGCTCTCCCGGCACTCGAGAGATTGTGGTAAGCCCGAACTATCTCGTCGTTTATCAAGTGGCGGACCACATTGAGATTGTGAGCATCTTGCATGCGCGTCAGGAGTACCCTCGACGCGACCCCGGTTAAGATCGCTTCCTCGTCTCAACACAAGAAACCGTGCTTCCCCTGGAGGTACGGTTTTTTTTGTATCTCAGTACTCAGTTAATTGAGATAAATATGCGATTTATTGCAGCTCGAGCCTTCTTGCCGTCAGCCTCGTAAAGCCCCTGTAACAAAGCCTGATCGTTTAACCGATGGAGGCGAAAATGGTTGTAGAAGGCTTGTCCCAATCGCTGGTTATCAAAAGAACCCATTTCCCACAGAACTGAGAATTCTGCATAGGCTGCGCTGTCGATTTCGAGTGGTGGTGAAAGGTCCATACGCTCCTCAAAAAATAGTTAGCCGTCAGGAAGCAGTAGAGTAGCCAAAATCGGCATTGCGCTTTTGATCGTTCCCACGCTCTGCGTGGGAATGCCTCTCGGGACGCTCCGCGTTCCAACTCGCGAATTTGACGCAGAGCGTCAAGGGCTGCATTCCCACGCAGAGCGTGGGAACGATCAATCAGCCATCCTTCAACTCGACGTGATCCAGCGCTTGATTGACGGCCAGTTCACCCAGCATGACGACCTGTGCGATACCCAGTGCAGTCTTGCGGTGTGAGGTTTCCAGCGAAGCGGCGAAGTTGATGAGCATTTCGCTGGCCGAGCCGAGGGTTTCGCTGGCGTTCGCGAGCAGGGATTCGGTGTTGTACCTGGGGTTGGCGAGGTACATGGGTTCCGGCTCGTTGGCGCTGGACATGATGTGGGCGGTGGGCTTGAGGTAGAAATCGAGGGCGCGGTCGGCGGCTTCGTGGAGTTTTTTGCTGTCGACGGAGGCGTAGGGGGATGTGGTGTTGGTGTCTGGTTCTGGGGGGTTGGGTGTTGGTTTTTTCATGATTATTTACCCTGTATGACGGTTATAGCTGGCCCCCCATTCGGTTTCCAAGCGAATAGGTGGCAGCTGTACGCAGGTTGGAAACCCGGGACAGAGGCAACCCGGCAGACACAAGGTCTCCCACGCACAGCCGCCATAACAAAGTGCACACAGTGAAGGTGCGCAAGGATACGTTATGAATGGCGCTAGTGCGCTCTGTAGTTACTCGGGTTTCCACGCCCGGTCGCTGAATTGGCAGCGACGAACACAGGCTAGAGACCGGACGTCCGACGGACAACCTGAAAACCTTGTGGGAAGGTTCTGCAAAAACGAAACATCCTTTAAACATTCAGGGACTGGAATGCGTTTCAGGTGGGAGTGAGCTTGCTCACGAAAGCGGTGGGTCAAACAGTTCATCATCGACTGACCTGACGCCTTCGCGAGCAAGCCCGCTCCCACAAGAGAACTGAGTACAGATGGAAGAGATGTGTTTCCTGTCAGGCCGCCATCGCCAGCAGGGCTAGCTCCCACAGTTGGATCAAGTACACCAGCGAGAGATTGGTCGGCTCATAGGCCGCCATCGCTGGCAAGCCAGCTCCCACAGAAAAGCAAAAGCAGAACGCACACCGCTTCCGCTTCTCACCACTCTATAGGCCGAGTGTCAGCTCGCCTGCTCTTGATCTTGATCCACGGGCGACGTCGGAAGGCTGAGCGGAGGGATTGATCCGGGCGTGGGAGCGCAGCGACCGTTTGGCGAAGCCAAACACAGCGAGAGGAGGTGCAGCGAAGCAAACCGGAGACGCTGCGCCCGGATCGATCCCGCAGCGAAGGAACCCCGAGCCTCAGCGAGCGGGCCGCACGTAGGAGCAAGCCTTTTTGGTTACTTTTTCGGCGTCTGGAAAAAGTGAGTCGCCGTAAGGGCGAAACCCTAGGTAGCCGTTGCCGCAGAAATGGATATGTACTCAGCCAGAAAGAACCCCACCGCCTGACAAAAAGCCTTCGCGAGCAGGCTCGCTCCCACAGTTGGAACTGAGTACATCTGCCAGAGATTGGTCGGCTATAAGGCCGCCATCGCTGGCAAGCCAGCTCCCACAAGTTTCTGGTACATCCGCAAAAGCATCAGCGTTTGAGAGATTGCTATCGCCAGCAGGGCTAGCTCCTACAGTGGGAACCGAGTACATCGGCAAAACCTGGTCGGCCCGAAGGCCGCCACGTTCACTCGGCATCCGGATCAACCTTGTTCTGACTCAAATACCGATTCAACACATCATCCTGCCCAGGCGTAGAAGCGTCCCCCGCAACCTGCCACAACCGCCGCTCAATCCCCTGCGCCACCATATGCCCCACCGCCGCCTCAATCGCCGACAACACACACAACTGCGCCGGCTCGTTAGTCGTATAACCCACTTCAGCTTCGAGCAACTTCTTGAACTCGATAAACTTGAAAATCCCGGCACTGCGCGCCACCGAATAAATCGTCTTACTGGTCATCACATTCGCCAACACCTGCCCGCTACGCACATCCACCGCACGCAAATTCACCGTCACCTGATCCACCCGATACTCACGCTGCAAATCGATCCCGAGATACCGCGCCCCTTCCCCACCGCTACGCACATTCGTGTCATAAGCGATGATCCCGCCCTCAAGCATCATGTTCGCCGCCTGCAACGGTGGCAGCTCACCCTGAATATTCACCGGCGTATTCGGCTTCTTCTGCGACGCGCGAATGATCTTGCGCTCGGTCAACAGGTTCTGCAGACCTTCCCGCTCCAACACCACAAACCAGCCACTGGCCTGCATCGCGTCCATCAACATCGACGCCGCGCCCTGGGTCACGCTGGTAGAAAACGAACTCGCCGGCGTCGGCTTGTACTGCCCGGTCTGATCACGGAAGCCATACACCACCGCCATCAAACGCCCCTTGGGGCGCGGCATCTTCAGCAAGTCGTAATAAGTCGAGGCCCTTGGAGTCAGGGTCGGGGTTTCGGTGTCCTGCTCGGCCGGCATCGGCTCACGCAGACTGCACCCTTGTAATGTCGCCAACATCAGCCCTAGCGCGATTAATTTTTTCATGTCCATCACTCCCCGGAACCGTCAGCCCGTCATGGGTTGAGACCGTTCACCTGAATTTCCGAAACCTCACCGGTCGCTCGATCGGTCACTTCAATGCTCAGTGCCCCGGAGTCGTCGATGACGTTGACGATAAAAGAGTCGGTGGACAGGCTCCCCGTGTTGCCAGTGGAGATGTTGTCCAGCAACTGCCCTAGCAGCCGCGATTGCAATTGACTGGTGAAGCGCTCCAGCGCCGAGGTGCCGGCCACGCTCGAACGGCTTTTCAGGTCCGGATCGTCGTGATCGTTTTGCGCCTGGGCGTTGTTGAGCAACCAAGTGCCGTTGAGCGGATTGCCGCCAAACGACGGGTTGACCGGCGTGTAGACCAGTTCGGTGGCCTGGACGGCGGCAGCGCTGGCAAGGCCGATCAACAACCCCGAGATCCAGAATCCGCTGCGCCGTGAGAACGTTGTGGTTTTCATAGTTCGTCCTTCTCAAGGTCGGTGGTGTCCTGCAACAGAGCCTCCAGCTTGCGCTGGACAACCTGGCGTCGAACCCAGTCGGCGGCCGCATAGGCCTCGTCCTTCAGTTCCACGGTGTTCGGCGGCAGGAAGCGCCGATACACCAGGCGTTGCTGATATTCCACGGTCACCAGGCTGCCCCAGCGCGCGTCGGGACGCTCGCGCACTACCAGGTTGAAATCCATCGGACTGGTGTCGCGCAGGCGTTCACTGAACGAGTAGTAAAAGTCGTGGCCGATGTGCGAGATAGTGTCGTCGACGATAAAGCCCATCATTTCGTCTTCTTCACCGGCATTGGCGCAGCACGCCGCAACGGCGAGGGCCAGCGCGCACCACCATTGGCGAGTCATGGCTGCAACGCCTGCGGCAGATTCGACTGGCCTTTCGCCGGGCCATTGGTGCCCTCAAGGAAGGCCTTTTCGGCAACAAACTGCCAGTCCGAATAACGCTGCATGCCTTCGAAATCCGACCACTGCGTCGGGAAGTCCGCCTGCTTCAATGGCAGCTCGATCGACGGGCTGTTGAGGCCAGTGATGCGTCCGTCGAAACCGCGTTGCAGCGCCCATTCACCCTGACCGATCGGGTCCGGATAGAGCTGACGCAAGTGATGTTTGGCCTCGGGAAAACGCTGATCGTCGAGCAGGTCTACCAGTTCTTTCGGGTACTGCGCCAGCCCCGGCGAACTGCGGTAGTAGCTGCGCAACGCCTGTGCGTATTGAGTACCGACCCAGAGCAACTGGCGCTCCCGGTCACGGCGCGAGGCGGTCGACCACAACTCGCCAGCACTGGCCAGGCCCATGCCCATCACCACAATCAGGAACAGCACGCCCAGGTAGGTGAAGCCACCCTGCTGCGCGCGGTTACCACTCGGCATACTGGCTGCCATCACGCGCCCTCCCGCTGGCACCGCTTTTGATATCGGCCACACCGCCCGCGACGCCGTCCGGTGGCGCGATCAGCACCCACTGGTCTTTGCGTTCGGTGATTGGGTCCAGTGGTGCGTTGCGCAAGTAACGTTGTTCGATCAGTTGTTCAATGGAATCGGGGTAGCGGCCGGTGTCGCCGTAAAAGTGATCCAGCGCCTCACGCATCGCCGACAGGCTTTGGCGCAGCGTGGTTTCCTTCGACGCTTCAAGGCTGTTGAAGTAACGCGGCAGCGCGATGGTCATCAGCGTGGCGATGATCGCCATCACCACCATCAGCTCCAGCAAGGTAAAACCTTTTTCCCGGCGCATGAGGTTCACCACTCGCGGTAAGCGACACCGTTGAGGCCCTTGCCGCGGGCGTGAGAGTAGACGTCGAACACGTCCTCGCCATCGCGCGGGTTCTGAGCCGAACTGTTGTAGGCGCGCACGCCCCAACCCCCTTCGTCATCGCGTTTGGCCGACACCAGCGGATCGCGCGGGATGCGGCGTAAAAAGTAGAACTTGGCGCCCTTCGCGCTGCGCACATCGCGCACGCCCTCGACCAGCACTTTCAGATTCGGCGGGTAGCCGCTGCTGTTCAGCGATTTCTCGATGTAACCGGCATCAAAGGCGCGTTTATAGGCGTCGATGGCATCGCGAATCTGGTACAGCGCGTTGCGCAATTCCTGCTCCTTGCCACGCCGCACCAGGGTTTCGGTCAGGGGCGCGGCCATGCTCGCCAGCAGGCCGATCAGGGCCAGCGTCACCACGACTTCGATCAGGGTGAAACCGCGTTGGGAGGCGTTCATGATCAAGGCTTCTCAACGGTGACGCGGGTGGTGGCCACGGCCGATTCACCGACTGCACGCGGCTGCGCGGCAGGCGATGGCATCACGTAACTCTGCGAACGATCCGGTGCCTGGATGTGCATGCTGGTTTCGGTGCCGGTGGAGAACTCCATGTCCGACGGGCTCTGGTATGGCAGGTTGCGCACGATCCGTGGGGTGATCGACAGCACCAGTTCCGATTTGCCGATGGTGTCTTTGTTGCTGCCGAACAAGCGGCCCAGCCCGGGAATGTCACCGAGGCCGGGAATCTTGTTGCCGGTGGCGCCGTGATCGTTGCGCACCAGCCCGGCGAGGATCTGCGTTTCACCGTCGTGCAGACGCAGCGAGGTTTGCGCATTGCGGGTGTCGACCTGCACCGGGATCGTGCCCTGGCGAGTCGGCTCCAGCGGCGTGGCGTTACTCACTTCCAGGGCAATCTTGATCGCCACTTCGTTGTTCAGGTGCACGGTGGGCGTCACTTCGAGCTTCAGACCGACATCCAGATAGGTCACGCTTTCGGTGATCACCGGCCCCTGCGTCGACGGCACCGAGGTCGCGCTGATGATCGGCACGCGCTGACCGATGTGAATGCGCGCCTGCTCGCGGTTGCTGACGCGAATCACCGGGCTGGCGAGGGTGTTGATGTCGTTGTCCTGCGCGTTGATCTTGGCTTGCGGCGACGGGCCAATGGAGATGCGATCAGAGTTGATGCCCTTGAGTTGGCCCAGCAGGGTGACCGGCGAACCATCGGAGTTGACCACACCGAAGGTGCTCGGCCATTGCAGACCGAGGTCGAGAATGCGCTGAGTAGCGACTTCCATCACCTCGACTTCGAGCACCACTTCCGGGTTGGACTGGTCTTGCGATTGCAGGAGCTTTTCCGCCATGCGGATCGCGTCTTCGGTGTCGCGCATGGTCAGGGTGTTGAGGCGCTCATCGACGAACACGTCGCGGGTCTTGAGCATGGTTTTCACCATGTTCAGCGCGGTGTTGGCGTCGATGCTGGTCAGATAGAACGTGCGCATCACCAGTTCCTGGTAATCCTTCACTTTCTGTGGCGAATCCGGATAGATCAGCAAGGTGTTTTCGTTCACCACTTTCTGGTGCAACTGGTTCTGTTGCAGCAGCAGGGTCACGGCGTCTTCGATGCGCACGTCACGCACAAAAATCGTCGCTTTCATGTCCGGGCGCAGGTCTTTGTCGAAGATGAAATTCAGCCCGGCGACTTGCGACAGCACCTCGAAAATAGTCTTCAGGTTGGCGTCGCGAAATTCTAGGGTGACCGGGCGATCGAGCTTAGTGCGCAGTTGCGGATAGGCGATCACGTTGCGGCTCTGCACCAGACGAATGTTGCCTTGCAGCTCCAGCGCGCCTGCGTTGGCCGGGTCGAGTTCGAGGATCTGTTTGACCTGACGATCCGCGCCGTAGATGTCGCCGCGACGCAGGTCGCCACGGGCCAGTTCGAGTTTCTCGTCCATGGTGCGCAGGTATTCCAGCTGTTTCAGGGCATCCTGGGCGCGGCGGTTGTTCGGCTCGATGGTCAGCACGCGCATGTAAGCAGTGCGCGCCGAAGCGAAATCGCGCCGCGAGCGGTCGGTGTCGCCGGCCGTGAGCAACGCCGTGATCGCTTTGGCCCGGCCGCTGTTGAGCAGCAGGTGCAGTTCGGTGTCGCGAGGATTCTCACGCAGACCTTCCTCGATCCGGGCCAGCCCCGCCTCGTACTGCCCCTGTTCAATCAGGTCGGCGGCTTCCTTGTTGGCCACCTGCGCAGAACTGCACGCGGCCAGCCCGGCACACAGGCCCAGGCTCATCAGCAAACGGGAACGGTTCATTGCGTACTCCCCACAGACAAGGTCTGCGACAAATGCAAAGGCAGGTAAACCAGGCTCAATTCCAGATCGGAAATGCCGGTGATCTTCCAGGTGTCGTCGATCACATCCCCGTTGCGCACGACGTAGATCTTTTCGCCGTTCTGCAAAAACACTTGCAGGTCGCTGCGGTCATGCAGCCTGCCGACGAACTGAAACGGCACCGGTGGCAGGCTCGGGGCTTGCACCACTGGGGCCGGGTTGATCGCTTGTTCGGTAACCGTGGCCAGGGTCGGCGCGGCCTTCCAGGATTTCGCGGCGAACAGGTCGCCGGCCGGGCTCAGGTCCTTGATCGGCACGTCCTTGGTCTTGGCGATGCTCGCCGGCAGCGCGCCACGGGTTTTGCCCGGCGTGGTGACGGCCACTTCGTTGGAATCGGCGTCTTCGCTCGGCGAGAAATACTCCGGCAACCATGCCAGCGCCGCCGCCACGCCGAAGAACGCCAGCCACCCTGTCACGCGCTTGGTATTCATCACGACCTCGACAGGTAAAGGGTCATACGGATCCGGCCATTGAGGTCGGTGTCGCCAATCTTCTTGCGTTGCAGCTCGAGATCTTCAACCACCACCGCCGGCAACTGCCCGAGCAAGGCGTGCAGGAAGCGCCGCAGTTGCGGGTAGCTGCCGCGCACTGGCAAGAGGATCTGATAGCGCGCCAGATGGGTTTTCGGGTCGACGCCGAGGGCGTATTCACCGCGCGCCAGAGTGATGTGTTCTTGCGCTGCAAGGGCGTAGATGCGGTCGATGGCGACGGTGGCTTGCGGCTGCGCCGGGAGTTTGTTGCGGAAGTCGTCGAGTTGCCTTTGCGGCACCACTGGCGGCGCGATGCTGCCGTCTTCAACCTTGGCCAGGTATTCGGTGGCCTCCTGAGTCTGCTGGCTGAGGTGCTGCAACGATTGCCAGCCCGGCAGCAAACCACCGAGCGCCCAGGCCACCGCAACCAGCAGCAGCGCCAGCCCGGCGAGGCCCGGAATGCCGAGGCCTTGCAGGTATTCGTGGACGATCAGTCTAGGGATTCGCATCGCCAATCTCCCAAGTCGCCGACAGGTTGAATTGCACCGGTTGTTCCGGCGATTTGACGACGATTTCATGGCTGAGCAGCGAGACGTCCGACAGCTCGTCGCTGGCTTCCAGACGTTTGTGGAAGTCGAGCATCGCTTGCAGATCCCGCGCTTCGGCGCTGATGCGCACTTGGCCTTTGCGCGCATCCGGGGTCAGGCTCAGCAGCGCGACGTCATCGCGGGGCATGGCTTCGAGCATGGCGAACAGGCGTTCCCACGGCCGGCGCAGTTGCTGCGAGACCTTGCGCATCTCCGCCAGGTTCTGCGCCTGCTCGCGGGTTTCTGCCGGGCTCAATGCGCTCTTGGCTCCGCTGTCTCCGGTGAGCTGGCGCTGGGTGGTTTGCAGGTGGCCCTGTTGTTGTTCGGTGTGCGCATCGAGGTGCTGTTGCACGGCGAAGCACAGCAGCGCCAGCAGCACGCCGCCGCCGAGCAGGCTCCAGCCCAATGGGCCGGAACGTGGTCGTGGCTGGAAGTCGAGATTGAGCGCGCGCATGTCAGGCCACCGCCCGGGACATGACGCACAAGCCGTCACGCACGGTCATCGAGTCGTCTTCAAGGGTGCGCAGTTGCACCCCCGCCACGTCCGGATGCGCATCGAGGCGCGCCGGTGCATGCAGATAAACGTTGAAGGCGCGTTCGCTGGTCGAGGCTTGCAGCTGCCGTTCGCGACCGATCAACGCGCTCAACGCCGCATCGCTATCACTGCCGCCAACCGAACGCACGCCGGCCCAGCGCCCTTCCCTCGCCAGCAACAACACGCTGCGTTGCGGCTCGGCGACAACAAAGAGAAAGTCGCCGGCATCGAGGCTTTTGTCGAAACGGTTGAACGCCGCCATCAGATACGGCTGCACTGAGCGCAGACGCAAACCGCGACCACTGACCAGCGTGCGCAGGCGTTCGAGCAAGTCCTGCGGCAAGGCGCTGGCGATGCGGTCGTAACCGGCAGGCTCGGCGGACAGCACCAGACTCCACGGTTGGGTCGGCGCGCCAAACAGGTCTTCAAAACACAGTTGGGCGAAGCCGCGCAGTTCTTCAGGGCTGCTGATCTGCGCGCTCCATGGCACCAGGCAGAAGCGGCTGAAGTGGCCGGAGATGACCACACTCAATTCGGCACCGGCACGGGCGTGTTCACCGAGCAGGCGGTCGAGGGTATCCAGCGCCACCGCGTAGCTCTGGAAGCCTTCGTCGATGTAGCCGACGCTGCCCAGCCACAGGGTGTCGCTGCCGCGCCGCTGACCAAGGCCAACACCGCTGGCGCCGAGCACGGCGACAAAACGCTCACGCGATAAAAGTGACACGATTGATCTCCTCCAGCGTGGTGCGGCCTTGTTCCACCAACTCCAGTGCCGATTCGCGCAGCAGGCGCAAACCACGGGCGCAGGCCAGGGCTTTGATCTGGGTAATCGGTTGGCGCTCGACGATCATCTGGCGCAGTTCATCATCGAGATGCAGCAGCTCGGCAATCGCCGTGCGCCCGCGATAACCGCTGCCCCGGCAGTGGCCGCAGCCTTTGCCGTGGACGAAGTGGTAGTGATCGACTTTCTGTGGATCAAGGCCAGAGGCGCGCAGCTCTTCATCGCTTGGATTGACCGGCGCGCTGCAACTGGCGCACACCAGGCGGATCAGCCGCTGAGCGAGAATCGCGTTGAGCGCCGAGACCAGGCTGTACGGGTCGATCTCCATTTGCGTGAAGCGGCCGATCACGTCGAAGACGTTGTTGGCGTGGATGGTGGTAAATACCAGGTGACCGGTAAGTGCCGATTGCACGGCGATCTGCGCGGTGTCCGGGTCACGGATTTCGCCGACCATGATCTTGTCCGGGTCGTGGCGCAGGATCGAGCGCAGGCCGCGGGCGAAGGTCAGGCCTTTTTTCTCGTTGACCGGGATTTGCAGGACCCCCGGCAATTGATACTCGACCGGGTCTTCGATGGTGATGATCTTGTCCACGCCATGGTTGATCTCGGTGATCATCGCGTACAGCGTGGTGGTCTTGCCGCTGCCGGTCGGGCCGGTCACCAGCACCATGCCGTAGGGTTCGGCGGCGAGGCGGCGTAACTGGCGCAGGGTTTCGTCTTCAAAGCCCAGCGCCTGCAATTGCACGCCGCAGACCTTGTCGGCCAGATCCTGTTTGTCGAGGACACGCAGCACCGCGTCTTCGCCAAAGATGCTCGGCATGATCGATACGCGGAAGTCGATCTGGCGGCCACTGATACCGATCTTGAAGCGTCCGTCCTGCGGCACGCGCTTCTCGCCAATGTCCAGTTCGGCCATGACCTTGACCCGCGAGATCACTTGTTCGGCGAACTCGTTGCCTTGGACTTTGCTGATGTTGTTGAGCACACCGTCGATGCGGTACTTGATCACCAGACCTTGGCCGGTGGTGCCGAGATGGATATCGCTGGCGTGCATTTTCAGCGCGTCGTAGAGGGTCGAGTTGACCAGTTTCACCACGCTGCTGGCGTCTTCGCTGATGCTGGTCAGCGACAGGCTTTGCAGGGTGTCGGTTTCGCTGTGGGTGTCGCCCTGGGCGTTCAGCGATTCGACGGCGTGGAAGCTTTCTTCGTGGCGGGCCAGATAGGCCTTGAGGTCATCGGCGTGGACCAGATGCAGCGGCGCGCCGTGCAGGCAATCGTCGATCCAGGCCAGGCGCGCCGGGTCGAAAGGGTCGGCAAATACACCGATGACTTCGTCGTTGTGGCGCAGCAGGATGAATTCACGTTTGAGGCATTGTGCGAGGGTGACGCGGTCGAATACCGGCGTCGCTTGAAACAGGCTGTCGGTGTCGAGCACCGGGTAATGCAGGGTGGCGCCGAGGTTATGAATGAACGGCATCGGCGCCAGTTCACAGAGCACGCCGAGGGCTTCAAGCACGCGTTCGCCAGAGGTGGCGGCCCGCGCCCGGGCCTGGGCAAGCTGCTCACTGGAAAAGCGTTCTGGCGCGCTTTCGGCCAACAGCGGTTCGACGACAACGGACAGACGTTCCATGGCTTGCTCTCCAACCGGGGCTCAGAGCCCTGTCGGCGCGGCAAACCTTGGCGGCAAGTGCCGGAACGTCTGATCGCGCCATTACTCCCCGGTGAGCATTTGATCGTCGTCCGGTGCCATGGCGTACGCCTGTTTTCGGCGATCCGCCAACACCCAACTGCCATCGTACAACTGCAACGGGAAGCTCTCGGTCCTGCTCTGGCGTCGTTCGACAAACCCTTCGGATGGGTTGGCACCGGGTTTCGCTTCACGCTTGATGCCCAGAAGGTCGCATACCGCCCGCGCCAGTTCCGCCAATGGAAACGGTTTGAACAGGATGTGGCTGACCCCCAGTTGCCGCGCCCGCTCACAGACTTCAGCGGTCGGGTGACCCGTTATCAGCACAAAATGGCACGTCCTGTTCTGGCGGACCGCGTCGAGCACCTCAAAGCCTTCCATATCGGGCAAGCGGTAATCGAACACCAGCACGTCGGGGGCAAAGGTTTCGGCAATGCCGATCGCCGTCGCTCCGTCATGTGCAATCCGGACGTCCAGCCCCTGCGCCTTCAGATAATCCTGAAGGTTCTGTGCAAGCAGCTGTTCGTCTTCGACAACCAGTACTTTGTTAACCAAGGTCGACTCCTTGAAACCGCAGGTCCGATGACCCTGCCTTGAGAGTGCGCCTTACCAGGGGTAACGCACACTTCATGCCAGGCTGAGCGCCGGTAAATTTAAGTCTTCATGTCCTTGAATTTCATGACAATGCCCGCTCGTCCCGGTACCCCGTTCCCCAGAAACGGGGAAGCACCTGAATGGGCAAAGAAGCCATTCCCCACTATTGGGGGGGAACCTTCAATCGTCGTCAATTCGTTCGATCCTGTTCTGCGCCCGTAATTGCGCGAGCACCTGGCGACGAGCCTGGGTCTGTTGCTGTCGGGCGAGCTCTGCCCTGACTGTGTCCAGCCCCTGCAAATCTGGGACATCGGTTTCCTCCAGGTGGTTCGGCAAATAAATCACATGCCAGCCGAACGGTGAACGTACCGGGTGGCTGGCAAACGTCGCGCCGCTGACAATCGAGGCGCGCATCTGCATCAAGCGTAGACGCGCTGCCGTCACTTTGGCCGCATCCGCTTGTGCGGGCACGCGGACCAACAGGTGCCGGGGTTGCAAGGTGTTGGCCCGGATCAACTCGGCGAACATCTGCTGGGCGGCCAGTTCGCGGCGGGTGTATTCGGTGAAGGAGGCTTCGTCAAAACCGGCGTCCTGCAAACGCCGGAGGAATTTGTCCGGGCCACCGATGGCGCTGCGGGTTTGCTCGATTTGTTGGCGCACCACTTGATCGCCAATCTGCACGCCGCGCTTTTGCGCTTCCTGCCACAGCAGCTCTTTGTCGATCAGCGTTTGCAGCGCCGCCTGACGCAGCTGTTTGTAGGCCTTGGGATTACGAATACTCGCCACGGCGCGGCCCTGATCTTCCAGGTATTCAGCGAAAAACCGTTCGAAGCGAAATCCAGAGATTTCCTCGCCATTGACCCGCGCCACGGCGGGCTCGTTATTGGCCCACGCCACCGGGAGCCAGCAGGTCAGCAGCAACAACAGCGTTGTGAGCTTCATGGTCGGGGCCTCCGTTCAGGGGCTGACAATAATCGGTTTATAGGGCGCGACCAGATAGAAGCGCTGATCCGGCAGATCCAGTGTGACCACATGCGCGCCGCTCAAACCCAGGCGCCGCCCGGGGCCGAAACTCAGACGCGGAGTCAGGCCGGTGTCGAAGTCGTGCAGGCCCTCCAGCGCCGCCACCAGTTTTTCCCGACTGGCGTCGCGCCCGGCCTGCTTCATGCCTTCACTGAGCAGCAGCATCGAGGCATAAGCGCCGACTTGCAGCACCGCGTGCTGGGCACCGAGGCCTTGACCTTCGCGCAATAACGTCAGGGCCATGCGCCCGGCCTGAGTCCAGTCGCTGGGCACGAATGGATAGGCGAGAAACACCCGCCGGGTGAACCCGCTCGGCACTTGCAACAGATCGCCGGCCACCTGACTCGACGCGGCAAACAGGTACGGCACCTGCCCGGCGCCTTGCAAGCGCGTCGCCAGACGACTGAAACCGCCGCCACTGCCCAGATAAAAAACCGAGCGCGAGCCCAGTGGCAACGCATCCGCCGAGGAATCCCAGGCTTGCAGATGGACGTTCTGCCAGCCGTGGCTTCGCAAGTACTGATCCAGGATTTGCGCCGTTTGTACCTGTGCCGGATCTTCCGGATAGGCAATCAGCGTTGGCCCTTGCAGCACACGCAGGCTGGCCGTGGCGTAATCGGCCAGTGCGATCAACTGCTCACGCAATCCTGGCAATGGCTCGAATATCTGCGGACTGGCCTGCAGGGGGCCGAGGATCGACAGCGGCCCGATCAGCGGCACACCGGCCTGCTCCAGCCGCACGCCCAACTCGCTGTCGAGGGCCGGCGCAAGCGGTGCGATCAAGGCGAACACTTGTTCCTGCTCGATCAATTGCTGCAAGGCGTGCTCGGCACTGGCGCGATCCGGGCCGGGGTCGATCACCGTCAGGCGCAGTTGCCGGCCATGTATGCCGCCGGCCTGATTGATCCGCGCGACGCTGCCGTTGAGAACCGCCGCCACCGTCGCGCCCTCCTCGGCCAGCGGCCCCTGGCTGGGCAGCAACGTGCCCAGGTGCAAGGTCTCGGCGTCGAGGCCGGGATCGCGCTCATCGGCCAGGCGTTTGAGGTAAGCGGTGAGGTTGCGCTGATCCTTCATCGACAGCAGAAAGCGCGGCATGCTCGGGTCGAGGCGATTGTGGCCGGGGTCGCGGCCCTGCTGGATCACCGTCGCCAGCGTGCTTTCGCTATAGGCCGGATAGCTACGGCCGTTGACCTGTTGCTGCCCGTAAGCGCTGGTCAGCCGCGACCAATTCAACGGCGGCGGTCGCATCCCACCCTCGGGCCGACCGAGGCCATCGGCGCCGTGGCAGTTGGCGCACGGCAGGCTGGTCGCCGGCAGCAACACATCCGCCGCGCCGACCCGCGCCATGATCGCCTCGCCGCTGACCGAAATACCTTCGCGGTACAGGCGCTTGCCCGCTGCCTCTTGCGGGGTCAGCGGCAACGCGACCGCGCCAAGGCTGACGCCAGCGAGCAGGATCAGGGCGAGAACGCGGCCGGGTTTCATGGCGCGGACTCAGCGGCCGGCCACGGGCATTGTCAGCAACTGCAAGCGCTGGGCAATGGCGGCGGCCGGGGCATCGGGGCGGATTTTGCTCCAGCGTTTATTGGCGACATCGCCGACGATCAATTGCGTGGAGTGCTGCTCGGGCGTCGGCACGATCTGGCCGATGCGGCTCAGTACCAGGTCCATCTGCGCTTTGTCGCCGGTAAGAAAAAGCCAATGAGGGTCATCGGAACCCTGCTTCAAGGTGTAAGCCTTGAGCACCGCCGGCGTGTCGCGCAGCGGGTCACTGGTAAGGGAAATGAAGGTGATGTCCTGCGCCTTGTCGCCCAGCAGCTCGCGGACTTCCTTGAGCTTGCGGGTGATCAGCGGGCAGGCATCGTTGCAGCTGGTGAAGATCACGTTGAGCAGTACCACGCGGTTGTGCAGCGCGTCGCTGTAGAAGCGCAGGGTTTCGCCGTTCTGATCCTGCAACGGCGTGTCAGTGAACCAGGTTTTCGCGTCGTGAGTGCCTTTGGCCGGCGCGGCAGCCACAGCGGCTGGCGGTTCAGAGACGTGGCCTTCGTGAGCGAACGCGACGTTACCGAGAATCCAGAAACACACGGTCAGGGAGATCCAGTCGAGCAGTCTCATGGTTGTTGCTCCATGGCGATGGCGGTGTGTTTGGCGTGGGTGCGCAGGCCGCTGAGTTTCTCGACTTCCTTGGCCAGCAGTGCCGGGTCGGTGAAGCCGTAATAGCGCATCCAGTGCCGGCTATCGCCGTCGCCGACGAGGATCAGCGGCTGATGGTTCTTGAGGTCGCCACTGAAACTGCCGAGGCCCTTGAGGGTTTCATTGATCGACTGCGGCGAGCCGGTCAGCCAGCTCCAGCCCGGCCCGCGCTGGAAGGTGCGGGCGTAATCCTGCAGGCGTTTCGGGTCGTCGCGCTGCGGATCGACGCTGATCGACACCAGTTGCACTTCCTTGCCGACCCGCGCGCCGAGTTGTTTCTGCACCTTGCCCATGATCGACGAGACCACCGGGCACACCGTGGTGCAACTGGTGTAGATGAAGCTCATTACGACGATTTTGCCCTGCACCAGGTCTTGTTCAAGGCGCACGGTTTTGCCGTTCTGGTCGAGCAGCGGCACGTTGGCGAATTTCACCTGAGCATGTTCCTGGCTATTGCTGGCCGGGGCCTTGTGCCCGGCGTGTTCGTCTGCCGAATGGGCCTGGACTTGCTGGAGGCCGAGGCTCAACAGGCACAGGATCAGCAGGCCACTGGATGCAAATCGGTTCATGTCGAAACTCCTCTTCAACGGGCCAGGCCGGGGGCTACCCGAACACTGGCAAAGGTCTTGTCATCGAAACCAGCGCCCAGCGATGCCGCACGCACATGCAGGTACCAGGCGCCGCTGCGGTCGAGGGTGATTGGCGCTTCGTACACGCCGTCGGCGACTTCCAGCGCCGCCACTTCACGCGGATGCGAGGTGGGCGCGAGGTAGTAGCGCAGTTGCACGTCTTTGACGCCGCTGCGCTGGGTTTTGTCTTTGCCCTGCACGATGCGAAAGCGCACGACGTAGGGGTCGTTGAGCGCGACGGCAGTCTTGTCGAGGAGGAACTCGACTTTCGGCTGACCGAGGTGTTTTAGCGGTTTGCCGTCAGGATCAATCTGCGCGGTGAAGCAATGGATGATGTTCGGCTGGTTGAGCAGGAACGCCACATCGAAGCGCCCCGCTGCCGGCAGCTTCACCCGGGCGCTGTACAGCCCCGGCGAAACCTCGCGCAGGCTGCGGTCGATGACCATGGCGGCCCGGGCGATCTGGCCACGGTTGGGGTAACCGGACATCGGCGCGTTCATGCCTTCGGCGTAGAAGTAGGTGGTGTTGTCGACCGGATTGACCACGAACACCGCGTTGTCGTCACGCGACACCGCCAGGCTTGAGGCCAGCGGCAAATCCCCGGCCAGACGCGGCGCTTGCGGGCCGGCTTCAAAGCCCTGGCTGATCGGCTGACGACCTTCGCCGAGGGAGGACAGGTTGATCATGGTGACTTTCGGTGAAGCGAGTCCGCGGATGTAGGCGTAGGCCTGGGTGAACACCACTTGGTAGGGCTCGGCGGAAACGTCCAGATCATGGATGGCGCTGTTGGTCGCGGCATCAATGATGCTGGCGCGGTTTTCCACGGTGTTGAGCACTACGCCGAAGCGGCCGTCGGCGCTGAAGCCCATCGGGCCGAGGCCTTGTTGCAACTGGATCACCCGGCGGATGGCGTGAGTGCTGGCATCGATCACTGTCACGGTGCCGTCCTTACCGTCGGCCACATAAACCGCGCCGGACAGTGGTGAATAGGCGACTGACAGCGGATGAGCGCCGGTTTTGATCTGCTGGACGATATTCAGGCTGGCGATGTCGATCACGCTGACGGTGCCGTCGTCGCGGTTGCTGACGAAGGCAAAGCGGCTGTCCTTGCTGAAGCTGATTTCGTGGTGGCCGCGCCCGGTCTTTAAATGTTTGAGGGGTTTGAGGCTTTGGCTGTCGATTACCGTCACGCCGGAGTCTGCAGGTTTGCTGGCGTTGTTGCCGACCCACAGCAGGCGTTCATCCGGTTGCAGCGCCACGCGCACCGGTTGGCTGCCAGCGGCAATCGAGTCGATGACTTTGAATTGCTCGCTGTCGATCACGGCGACTTCACCGGCCGTCGGCATCGAGACGAATACGCGTTTGTTGTCTTTGGGCGTGACCCAGTCCATCGGCGGTTGCTTGAGTTCAATGCGCGCCAGGGTGCTGGTGATACCGCCGACCGACACCGACGGATCGACCACGGCGATGCTGGCGTCGCGGTTCATCACCAGCAGGAAATAGCTGTTGAGGTCGAGCAACGGTCGCGCGCCGATGTTGGATTTGAGAAACACCCCGACCCGGGCCTTGCAGCTCTTTTCACGGCCCTGGGCTTGATCGGCGGCGAGGGTTTGTGGATCGACCCAGGCACCCGGCGCCACACCGGACAACGGCTGGCCGGAAGCGCTGTCAGTGACGCGGAACTGCACATCGGCGAATTCGCCTTCACGCAGTTTGCCGTCGGCGGCCAGTGGCTTGAGATTGAAATCCACCGCCACGCCGTCACGGTTCAGCGTCTGACCGGCCCCGGTTTGCGCCAGCGCAATCTCACTCAGCGTCAGCAACGCCCCGGCCAGGGCCAGCGTGCAAATACCGATGATGTTGATGATCCTGTTCATACCATCCTCCCCTCATTTGCAAACCCATTCCCTGTAGGCCTTCGCCTGCTCGCGATGGCGTCATCTGCCTCACCATCCGAAACCGAGTTGCCCCAATCGCGAGCAGGCGAAGGCCTACACGGGATTTGCATTCATCCCACCAACCTCATTGCCAAGCGCAGCCCCTGTGGGAGCTGGCTTGCCGGCGATGGCGTCCTTTCCGTCACATCAATGGCGCCTGTGCCGCCGTCATCGCTGGCAAACCAGCTCCCACAGGGTTTGCATTCCTACCGCATGCTCACTGCCAACCACCGATCCCTGTAGGCCTTCGCCTGCTCGCGATGGCGTCATCTGCCTCACCATCCGAGATCGAGTTGTCCCGATCGCGAGCAGGCTCACTCCTACATGGGATTTGCATTCATCCCGCAACCTCACTGCCCACCGCAGACCCTGTGGGAGCTGGCTTGCCAGCGATGGCGTCCTTTCCGTCACATCAATGGCGCCTGTGCCGCCGTCATCGCTGGCAAGCCAGCTCCCACAAGGATTTGCATCCACAGGGATATTGTCGTTGCACCTGCTTCTACTGCCCCTGCGGCGCCGGTTCCGGTTCATTGGTCACGCGCAGCAAGCCCCATAATCCGGAGGTGTTGCCGTAGGCGGCGTAGTCGCGGAACAGGTAGTCCCCCGGGATCGCATTGCTGCCGCCGGCGCTGGGGATCATGAAGCTGAAGTGCGCGGCCGGCAGGATGCTTTCGTGGGCGCCGATGTACATCGACATCGGGTTGTAACCGAAGCGCACCGAGCCGACGCCCGGCGAGCCCATCGGATAACCTCCGGTGTCGCTCTTCTCGGCCTGGAACGGGTTCACCGACCAGACATGCCCGTCGAGCTGGAACGTCGTGCCGCGACTGCCACCGCTTGGCATCAGGATGTGCGTACGCAATGGCTGCCCCGGTTTGGCATAGAGCACCGGCGTCTGCGGATCACCGCCCACCAACGCATTGCTGTAGGCCATGTGCGCATTGCTCATGTCGCCGTAACCCGCGCCATCGGCATGACCAAACGGTGCATCCGGAGCAAGGCCAAAGCGATACCACAGCGGTTCGGTCTTGTAGTTGATCGCCATGCTCGAGTTGTCCTGTGGATCGGTCGGCACGCCGAAGCCCTCAGCGGCAATCCCCTCCACCGGCCGGCCATTGGCCCAACGGGTGTTCAACGCCTTGTGCCAGACCATCGCGAAGTCGCGGTAGCTGGTTTGCCCAGGTGCCGTAACCGTTGCGTTGACCTTGCGCGCATCGTCAACCCAGGTCGCGCCGATCGGCAGGATGCTCATCGCCCCGCCAAGACCTTTTTGCGGTTGCTTGATCACGTCCGCCGGGGTGATGTTCAAGCCGCCAAACTCCACCGCCGTCGCGTTAATGTTGTCGACGCTGCGGCCCAGTTGCGTCACCGGTTTGCCTTCGCGCTCCAGATGCCCGGCGTAGTACTGATAGGTACGCGTCGGGTACGCGCCGCTGTTGCCGACACGCGGTGGCACGGTCTGGATCGGGTTGGAGCCGACGTTAGCGCCGTCGGATTTGGTGATGTCATACGCCAGCAATTGCGCGTGCAGGCCTACGTGGCTGGACGGCCGCATCAGGTTGTTGCTGAAGGTGGTCGAGCCCAGACCGCTGTTGCGATCACGCTTGACCATGCCTTGCATCACCGCGGTTTGGGTCAGGTCAGGCATCACGCTTGGCAGACGGTTTTCCAAGGTGATGTTGATGCAGTCCCCCGCAGCTGCACGCAGCACCAGTGGTTCTACCGGGATGCCGGGTTTGAGCTTGCCACTGAGCGGATCCAGATCGGATTTACGCACGTACAGGATCGCAGTCGGATCATGCAACGGCCCACTCTGCCCGCCGATGGTGATGGTTTCGCCATCCTCCGGATCGGTCACGGTAACTTGTGGAATGCTCACCGTGCGCGAGTTCAGCACCAGGGTGCCGCCCGCCGGATTGAGCGGCCCGCCGACATGCTGACCGAGCCCTTCGGGATCGCCGATGGTCAGGCCCAGCGCATTGCCGAGGATGTCGTTGGCCAGCGCCGCGACCACTTCATAGTTGCGCTGCACCGTTGGCCGGGTACCGATGCCATTGGGATTGGCACTGATCCGTGGGCAACTGCCCTCGAACGCCACGGTGTTGCGCATGCCCGCCGGGCTTGGGTTGTTAGGGATGGCGAACAGATCACTGCGTTTGGCGGTGTAGTTGCGCATCACCCCCCAGATACCGCTCCAGTAACCTTCGATCGAGGCGTCCATCGAGTACAGGTAATCACCCGTGGTCGCTGCAGAACTGGAAAGCATCGACACCGGCGCAATGAAGCCCATCTGCTCGGAGATGCCGATCATCTGCGACGCGCGCCAGCCAGAGTTGGAGCTGTTGCCGAAACCGGAACCGCTCTGCAGCCATTTCACGCCGTGCAGGGTGACGTTGTGCTCTTCCTCATGGCCGCCGGCATGCACCCGCAGCCGCACGTTGTCGCCGGTATAGGTGCGCAGCATCGGCGTGAACGGATCACCGGGTTCGGCGCCGCCCTTGTTGATGTGCGGCGGGAACAGCGTGGTGCCGCCGGTTGGGCCGGTCGCCGAGGTGAGCAGATTCGGCGCCAGGTTCATCGCCGGAATTGCCCGGTCGGTACGGCTTTGCATGGCGAACGATAGATCGCCGCCGAGGCCGTCGGCCTGCATGCCGCGCTTGCCATCCGGGCCAACCTTGTTCGGGTCGTACACGCGCAGGGCCAGCGGTTCGTTGCGATAGTTGACGACGAACATCCCCGGATCATCCACCGAAATCGCCTGCGGACATGGCCGGCTCGGGCAGCCCGGAACCTGACCGCCCTGCACTTCCAGCACCCCTTCAAGCAGGTTGCTGGCGTTGTTGCGCACTGGCGGATTGATCGCGTAGCGGAAGCTGTCGGCGGTGGCCGGGAACGCCTGCGCATTCGGCACACCGTTAGGACCGGCTCCCACATAGACGCCAGCTTCATAGGCGTGCTGGAAGTCGCTGTATTCGAGGAAGAACTCGCGGAAGCTGTCGTTCTTGCCGTCGCCATCGAGGTCGCCGGTGTTGATTACCGCTTGCCACGAGGTCGGGCCGCCGTCCTGCCGCGCGCCGCTGTATAACGGTTCGCCGGTTTCGGCGTGGAACCAGGTGGAACCAGCCGGCTCCGCAAGTACAGTCGCGTACAGACCGATCTGTTGGTGCGTAGATGGGCCTAAGTGGTCGTGGGTGAAGATGGTGCCGAGGCCGCGATCGACGCCTTTGGCGTTGACCACCGGATCGACGAACCAACGTTGCATCGCCGTGCGCGCACCGAGCCAGTCGGCGCGACCGTATTGGCCAAAGAACGGATGGTTCTTGGCTTTCGGGCAGGCTTGAGTACCGTCACGCGGATCAGTACCGGCGCACTGGTTGAACTCGCGAATCGCGTGAATGCGTTCCTGAACGGCGCCAGGCGAGAGCACGCCGTCCTCGTAGTTCCAGCCGTTGGAGGAGCCGTCCGCCGAGGTCAGATCCCACTTCGGCAAGTGGATGTGCTGGCCGATCACGTCGGTCGGCGTGCGCACCTGATAGTCGTCCATCTCGTAGGTGGCCGGCACCAGGTTGGTTTGCTGGTATTGCACGCAATCGAAGGTATTCATGCGCATCACCAGCGGCTCTGGCGGACGCTGCTTGGTGATCACCGGCCAGGCGTCTTCCCACAGCGCGAGAATGCGCGCCTGCGGGAAGTGATAACCGACTTTGTTGTACACCGCATCAAACTGGATGTTGGCGGCTTTGTAGATGCGTGGGCGGTCGGCGGTGAAGGTCGAGGCGCCGACAAAGGACATGCCGTCGATGCGCTCACCGCTGGCGAACTCGCCGCTGCCGGCGTTGCTGGTCAGGCGTTTTTGCCGATCATCCATGCACGGTTCGTAGTATGGCGCGCCCGCCATCGGCAAGGCACCGTTGGTGCGGAACGCCTTGGCCACCACTTGATTGCCGGGCAGCAAGGCGTAGCTTGGATGATCTTTTTTCGCGTGGAAAGCCATCGCGGCCTGTTCGACTTCGGTGCCTTCTTCTGGCAGGTAAATCGGTTTGGCGCGGGTGACTTCCTTGGAGAAATCCAGCGAAGTGGTCACGGTGTGTGCCTCGCCACCGGCCGCGACGCCATCCAGTGCGTGCCGCTGCAAGCCGCCATCCCAGCCACCGGACTGCGCCGGGTCAAGGTTGGCCCACAGCGCTTTGCCGCTGGCCTTGAGCGATTGCGCAGTGGCCGCGTCGAGCATGTCCAGCGGTGGGGTTGGTGGACGCTGGCCCACGGAGCTTTCCATGCCGCCAATCCAGAACGGATAGCCAGGGTTTTTCAGACTGCCATCGGCATTGCGATTGGCTTCGCTGCGATCGACCAGCGCCAGTGAGCCAATGGCTTGACCAGCGGCGTTGCCGCCATGGTGCTCGCCGTCGTCATCGCCCTCTTCTTCGTCATCGTCGTCATTACCGGCGACCAGGGTTTCACCGATTTTCGGCACCACCACCACTTTGCCGGGCATCGGCGCCATGGCTTTGCCAGGCAGCGGCACGATGGCCGGAATCGGTGTACCGGCGACGATTTCACCATCGGGCAAGGCCCGTGCTCCGGCAGCCGGTTTGCCGCTGCGCAAGGCAAACGGTTCGCGGTGATAGCCGTCGGCGCCCTGCTGCGAAACATCGAGGCGAGTGCCTTCTTCGAAGACATCGTGGACCCGCCACATGGCCCACATGCCTTGGGCGAAGTGCGGATAGAAATGGCAGTGATAGATCGCATCACCGGCCACGCGGTTGCGGTTGCCCGATCCGCCATTGGCGATTTCATAGGTGTAACCGGCGCCCGGACCGATGCCTTGGGCGTCGACGTAATCGGAGTTGTCGTCGTTGGGGTTGAACAGCCACTGATGGCCGTGCAAGTGGAAGATGTGCTGCTCGTGGCCATTGTGGGTGTTGCGGAATTTGACGAAGTCACCGATGTAGCTGTGGTTGACGTTCGACGGCTCCGACGGATACAGGGCCATGGTGGCTTTGACACCGATCTGATCAGCGCGCGGGGTCTGGCCGGGGGCGATGTTCTCAAGCCCGGTGTTGGCCGGCACATCCACCAGCATCGCCACATCGCCGACGGTGTGGGAACTGAGGAAGAATTCTTCATAGGCGCACGACAGGCAATCGTGCATCGGCCCCACGCCCAAGCGGTTGGCGACCACTTCGGCGCCCATGCCGCCGGAGCCGTAGTTGATCATGAACGAGTCGCGGGTCGGCTCCAGCACATGGGCCATCACCGGATCGGCCCAGTACGCGGGGAACGCTTGGGTGGCAGCGGTTTCATCCTGGAACTGCGAAGCGAAATCGCGGAACGGTTCCAACCGGTTGGGGATCGCCGGATTGCGTTTGCCCATTGATTCCAACGGATAGGTACTGGACGGGAAACTGCCGTCGGCGTTGCTACCCATGACAATCGCATCGCTTTCACTGGAAATGATTTCACTGCCGTCCACCATGTTGATGATCGGCGTGCCGGCCTTGCCTTCGCGCAACCACGGTTCGCGTTGCGGGTAGCGCGCCTGGTAGTCGACGATGGGTTGGCCGGCCGGTGTGCGGCCGGTGGTGGCGAGGCGCATTTCTTCTTCGGTGAGGGTGTTGCGATAGCTGCGACCACCCTTGGGCAGGACGACGACCTGGCCGAACAGGCCGTTGGCAACGTTGCCGGCCGCGCCCTCGCCACCAAATGTTGCGCCACGGCTGCTGACGGCAAACGCGCCTTCACGCTCGGCGTACAAGGTGTAGGAGCGGCTCGCACCCGGTGGCACCAGGCTGTTGGCGTTACGCCCGGTGAATGAAGAAATGTCATCAATGCTGTTCACCGCTTGCAGGCCGTTGACCTGGAAACCGACGTGACGGTCAGCCACCTGCTCATCGACTTTGAAGTCTTCGGCGCCATTGGCGTTTTCGGCGCCCTCCTCTTCGCCCTCGTTTTCAAAGTGCTTGTTCGGGTTGGCCTGATAGTCGAGCAGGTTCTGCAGATTGATCGTCAGGCAATCCCCGGCGGCGACCCGCAACACCAACGGCCGTGGACGCTTGTCCGGGCGCAGCGAAACTTTGCCCGGCACCGCAGCGCCACCGTAAGCCAGCGACTGCTCATGTTCATCGACCACATCGCGGCGCAGGGCGAACATCATGCCGTTGATGTTCTGCGCACCGAGACGGTTGAACATCAGCGGTTGATCGAAGGCGACGACGTTGGCCACCAGGTTGCGCTCGCAACGTACGGCCGCGCCGGCCAGCTCGACGCTGAGCATCGAGGCCAGAATCAGCAGCCAGTTGAGCAGAGACGGAGCGTGATGAATGCCAACCATGATCAGTAACCTCGTAGTGGGTGCTCTTGGGAACACTTCTCGACAAATGCCTCGGAGCAATCCCTGTGCCACAAAAAAATGCATTACCGTTCAGCTAGTTACCGCAACGACTTGAGAATCCGGGGGATATTCCCCACCCGTTTCCCCCACATTTCGGGCCTTATCGGTTTGCCCCGAAAGTGGGGAAAACCGGGTTGGGCTCACAACGGCGCATCCATCGCCAGGCCCTGCAAACGCCGGTACTGACGCAATACATTCGGCACATAACGCTGGGTTTCAGCGAACGGCGGAATCACCCGGCCACGGCTGAGCACCGCGTCCGGCCCGGCGTTGTAAGCCGCCACCGCGAGGGCAATGTCGTTGTCGAACAGGGTCATCAGGCGCTTGAGGTATTTGGCCCCGCCCTGAATGTTGGCCTTGGGGTCGTAGACGTCCGTTACACCCAGCTCGCGTGCGGTGTCGGGCATCAACTGCATGAGCCCGCCCGCGCCTTTGGCTGAGGTCGCGCCGGGGTTGTAATGCGACTCGGCGTTGATCACCGCGTGCAACAGCGCTTCGGGCAATTGATTGGCCGTGGCCGCCGCCGACACCAGTTCCGCGTAGGGCTGATTGGCGATCATTTGCGGCTGTTGGTCGAGGCTGGCCACGGGCAATTCAGCCTCGTGGATCACCCGTTCGTACGTGCGTCCGGGCCGGTGGACGTTGGACAGGACATAGCTGCCCTTGGCGTCCACGGAGATGAATACATCGGCTTGCACGGCACCGCTGAGCAGCACACAACCGAGCAATCCGCTGGCGAGAAATTTCATGTCGGGCCTCCCCGGATCGACCCCGATAAATTGGGGGAAATGCCCCAATGGCCGATCACGCTTGAGCCATACGCAAGCACTGTGCCGACTGTTGAAAAGCCCGGATTACAAGGGTTTCAGCCTAGTCGGTAGTTTTCAGTGGGGGCTGAGCATGGCAATTGCATAAGCCTTTGTGGCGACTCGACTGCCACTCACGGGAGGTCATCATGAAGCTGCAATTTCGTCCGCGTGACCAACGCGGTTTCACCCTGCTCGAATTGCTCGTGGTGCTGGTGGTACTCGGCCTGTTGGCCGGGATCGTCGCGCCGAAATACTTCGCCCAACTCGGTCGCTCGGAAGTGAAAGTGGCCAAGGCGCAGATCGAAGGGCTGAGCAAGGCACTGGACATCTATCGACTGGAGGTCGGTCACTACCCGTCCACCGAACAGGGCTTGCAGGCCTTGGTCGCAGCACCGAGTGACGAAGCGAAATGGACCGGCCCGTACTTGCAGAAAAAACTGCCGCAGGATCCGTGGGGACGTAATTACACCTACCGCTATCCTGGCGAAAACAGCGAGTACGACTTGCTGTCGATGGGCAAGGACGGCCAGCCCGGCGGTGAAGGTGAAAACGCCGAAGTGACCAACTGGCAGTAAGCGGAGCGCGGCCCATGCGATTTCATCTGAAGGCGGTCGGCAAGACCGGTGTGGTGGCGCTGAGCATCGAGGCGCCGGGGCACGGCGAAGCGCGGCGTATTGCCGAAGATCAAGGTCTGCGCGTGCTCAGCCTGCATGCCGAGAAACACTGGCGCTCGTTGCGCCTGCGCCAACGCGAAACGTTCAATCTGGTGTTGTTCAGCCAGGAGCTGACCACGCTGCTCAATGCCGGCCTACCGTTGATCGATGCGCTGGAAAGCCTCGCCGAAAAAGAAACCGCCCCCGCCGCCCGCAAAACCTTGACTGAGCTGGTGCGCCTGCTCTACGAAGGCAAATCCTTCTCTCAGGCACTCGGCCAGTTGTCGGCAGTATTCCCGCCGCTGTACGTGGCGCTGGTACAGTCCAGCGAGAAAACCGGCGCGGTCGGTGATGCGCTGGGCCGTTACGTCAGTTATCGCCAGCGCATGGACGAGGTGCGGCAGAAGATCGTCAGCGCCTCGATCTATCCGCTGCTGTTGCTGGTGGTCGGCGGTGGCGTGGTGCTGTTCTTGATGGGTTATGTGGTACCGCGCTTCAGCCTGGTGTTCGAAGGTTTGGGGTCGAACCTGCCGTGGCTGTCGCAGATCCTGATGAGCAGCGGCATGTTCTTGCATGCGCATCAGGGTGAATTCTTCGGTGCGCTGGCGGCCATTGTCATCGCCCTCGCGGTGCTGCAAAAACAACCGGCGTTTCGCCGTGGACTGGATCGGCTGGTGGAGAAACTGCCGGCAGTGCATCAACGGATTTTCATGTATGAACTGGCGCGCTTCTATCGCTCGCTGGGAATCTTGCTGCAAGGCGGAATTCCGCTGGTCACCGCCATGGGCATGGTTCGCGGCCTGCTCACCGTCGCCTCTCGGGCGCGGCTGGATCAGGCCTGCGAGCGCGTGCGCGAAGGTCAGTCATTGTCCGCCGCGCTGGAGCTCAATCGGCTGGTGACGCCAGTGTCCCTGCGCCTGCTGCGGGCCGGTGAACAATCCGGCAACCTCGGGCAGATGATGGAACGCAGCGCCGATTTCTACGACGAGGAGATCAGCCGCTGGATCGAATGGTTCGTGCGCCTGTTCGAACCGCTGCTGATGACCTTCATCGGCCTGCTCATCGGGGTCATCGTGATCCTGATGTACATCCCGATTTTCGAACTGGCTTCCAGTATCCACTGACCCCGGGAACGGGTCGGATCGACGCAACAACGCTCATCGACGTTCCCAACCAGACAATAAGACGGAGAACGATATGCACATTAAAAAGCTCGTGCTCGCAATGGCCATTGGCGCAGTACTGTCGGCGTCTACCGTGTTGATTCCGGACAATCTTTCAGGCGTTTCCAGTGTTCAGGCCAAGGAAGGTGGCAGTGGAGGGAGTGGCGGCGGTGGACACGGCGGAGGGGGTAGCGGCGGAAACGGTGGTGGGCATGGCGG
>NZ_JBYSZA010000023.1:16217-89482 GCF_058786735.1 Pseudomonas sp. FW305-7 | reverse complement strand
GCCAGCTCCCACAGGTTTTGTGTTGCACTCGGTCCTTGTGGGAGCTGGCTTGCCAGCGATGAGGCCAGAACAGCCACCACAAAACCCTCAGACATAAAAAAGCCCCGGCATCTCACGACACCGGGGCTTTTTCATTCAGCCACTACTTACGCCAGTTCAAGCTCGGCATTCGCAGCAACCGCAGGCACTACCGCTTGCCCGCTCAACGCCAGGTCCAGCAGTTCACGGTTGGCCACCGCATACATGGCGTAGTCCGTGCCGCTCGCCGCACGGATTTCCACCAGCATGGCGCGCCAGCGCGAGATCATGCTTTCGTGCTGTTCCATCCACAGCGCCAGGCGTGCTTCCACGTCCTGAGTGCCGTCGCCCTGTTGCAGGACGGAGATGGTGATCGCACGTTGCTGCCAGTCGACGTCATCGCGGAACGCTTCACGGGCCAGGGCTTGCCAGTTGTTTTCAACCGGCAGCGCGCTGATCTGTTGCAGGTACCAGGTGATGTCCAGCGCACTGCCCACAGCGAAGTAGGCCTTGGCCACTTCGGCCGGGTTCTGGCCAGTCACGTCGGAGGCTTCGATGATCGGCAGCAGCGTGTACAGGTGCGAGGTGCCCGCAACCATACGCGCCAGCAGTTCCGGTACGCCGGCTTCGACATACGCCTGATAACGCGCCTGCCAGTTTTCACGGATTTCGCCGCTCAGCAGCTCGTCGAGTTTCAGACCCAGCTCTTTCAGGTGCGGACCGAAATGCGCGACGTCACGGGCAGCGTTCTGCTCGTTGCGACGGGCACGCAGGAACCAGCGCGTGGCACGGCGGCCTAGACGCATCAGCTCGTCCATCAGTTCCAGCTGTACGTCAGCGCTGACTTGGTAGTCCAGCGCTTCGATCTGACGGAACCAGTGCGGGAGGTGGAAGATGTCGCGCACGATCACATAGGCGCCAGCCACGTTCGCCGGGCTCATGCCGGTCGACTCTTTGAGTCGTTGAACGAAGGTAATGCCCATGTGGTTGACCAGGTCGTTGGCGATCTGGGTGCTGACGATCTCGCGCTTCAGACGGTGACGACGCATGGCTTCGGAGAACTTGCTGACCAGGGTCGGCGGGAACGCCGTTTCCATGTCGCGGGTCAGGTAGTCGTCGTCCGGCACCAAAGAGCCCAACAGCTGCTCTTTGAGGTCGATCTTGCTGTAGGAGATCAGTACCGACAGCTCAGGACGGGTCAGGCCGTGGCCTTCAGCGATACGCTCGTTGATCTGCTCTTCGGTCGGCAGGAACTCGATGGCGCGGTCCAGCTTGCCACGGCCTTCCAGATCACCCATCAGACGCTTGTACTCAGCGATGCGCTCGTATGCACGACGCGCTGCCAGGGACAGGGCCTGAGTCTGCTTGTAGTTGTTGCCCAGCACCAGATTGCCGACTTCGTCGGTCATGCTCGCCAGCAACTGGTTGCGTTGCTTGTCGGTCATGTCACCGGCCTGAACCACTTCGTTCAGCAGGATCTTGATGTTCACTTCGTGGTCGGAGCAGTCCACGCCACCGGCGTTGTCGATGAAGTCGGTGTTGGAGCCGCCGCCATTCAGACCGAATTCCACACGACCCAGTTGGGTCATGCCGAGGTTACCGCCCTCGCCCACGACTTTGCAGCGCAACTCGTTGCCGTTCACGCGCAGTGCATCGTTGGCCTTGTCGCCGACGTCGGCGTGGCTCTCGGTGCTGGCCTTGACGTAAGTACCGATACCGCCGTTCCACAGCAGATCCACCGGTGCCTTGAGCAAGGCATTCAGCAGTTCGGTCGGGGTCAGCTTGTCAGCCTTGATGTCGAAGCGTTCCTGCATCTGCGGGGAGATCGCGATGCTCTTCGCGCTACGCGAGAAGATACCGCCACCTTCGGACATGATGCTGGTGTCGTAATCGGTCCAGGCCGAACGCGGCAGGTCGAACATGCGCTGACGCTCGACGAAGCTGGTCGCCGGGTTCGGGTTCGGGTCGATGAAGATGTGCAGGTGGTTGAAGGCAGCGACCAGTTGCAGCTTGTCGGACATCAACAGGCCGTTACCAAACACGTCACCGGCCATGTCGCCGACGCCCACCACGGTGATGCTGTCTTCCTGAACATTGATGCCGCGCTCGCGGAAGTGACGCTGTACGCCAACCCACGCGCCTTTGGCGGTGATGCCCATTTTCTTGTGGTCGTAACCGGCGGAACCACCGGACGCAAACGCGTCACCCAGCCAGAAGCCATAGTCGATGGCGATGCCGTTGGCGATGTCGGAGAAGGTTGCAGTGCCCTTGTCCGCCGCTACTACCAGGTACGGGTCGTCATCGTCGTGGCGAACCACGTTCAATGGCGGCACCAGTGCGCCGTCTTTCAGGTTGTCGGTAATGTCCAACAGACCCGAAATGAAGATGCGGTAGCAGGCGATGCCCTCGGCCGCGATCTCGTCACGGCTGCCGCCCAGTGGCAGGCGACGCGGCAGGAAGCCGCCCTTCGCACCCACCGGCACGATAACCGAGTTCTTCACTTGCTGGGCTTTTACCAGACCGAGGACTTCAGTACGGAAGTCTTCTTCACGATCGGACCAGCGCAGACCACCACGAGCGACGTTACCGAAGCGCAGGTGCACGCCTTCAACGCGCGGCGAGTAAACGAAGATTTCGAACTTCGGCACTGGCTTCGGCAGCTCAGGAATCGCGTGCGGGTTGAACTTGAAGCTGAAGTACGACTTGTTCTGGCCGTTGGCGTCAGTCTGATAGAAGTTGGTCCGCAGGGTGGCTTTGATCAGGTCGAGGTAACGACGCAGGATGCGGTCTTCGTTGAGCACCTGGACGTCGTCCAGTGCGGTCAGAATCGCTTGTTCCAGACGCAGTTGCTTGTCTTCCAGATCGTCGTCGCTGAGTTTGCGCGCCAGATAGAAGCGGGTCTTGAACAACCGGGTCAGTTCGCGAGCGATGTCGGTGTGGTTGTTCAGGGTGCTGGCGATGTAACCCAGATCGAAGCCCAGACGAATCTGCTTCAGGTAGCGGGCGTAGGCACGCAGCAGCGCGACGTCGCGCCATGGCAGACCGGCGGTCAGCACCAGACGGTTGAACGCATCGTTTTCGGCGTCGCCACGAACGATGTGGACGAACGCGTCCTGCAGGGTGTCGTTGAGTTGCTGGATGTCGAGGTCCAGGCCTTCAGCGGCGGTGAACGCGAAGTCGTGAATCCAGAACTCGCGGCCATTGGTGTGACGCAGACGGTACGGGAATTCACCCAGTACGCGCAGACCGAGGTTTTCCAGAATCGGCAACACGTCGGACAGTGCCAGCGGGGTGTCGGCGTGGTACAGCTTGCAATGCAGCTCGCGTTGGCCGGATACCTGACCGAGCGGCTGATAGAAGCTCATCACCAGCGGATTTTTTTCGTTGAGGCTCAGCAGGTGCTGCATGTCGACCACAGCCGAATGCGCTGCAAAGCGCTCGCGGTAACCGGCCGGGAAGCCTTTCGGGAAGTCGGCCAGCACGTTGGTGCCGTGGGCTTCGCCGAAGCTTTCGACGGTCAGTGCAGCATAGTCGTCCTGCCAGCTGCGGCACGCTTGGACGACTTCTTTTTCCAGCAGCACCGGATCGATGTCGAGACGGTTTTTCGGGTCGACACGCAGGATCAACTGCACGCGGGCCAGAACCGATTCGGAGAAGAAAGTCCAGAATTCGCAATCGGAAGCCTTCAGGCGCTCCATCAGCACTTGCTGGATCTTCTGGCGAACTTCGGTGGAATAGATGTCGCGCGGCACGTAGGCCAGGCAGTAGCAGAAACGACCGTACGGGTCTTTGCGCAGGAACACGCGGATCTTGTTGCGTTCCTGGATCTGCACGATCGACATCACGGTGGTGAACAGTTCATCGACCGGGGTCTGGAACAGGTCATCACGCGGCAGCACTTCGAGGACCTGCGCCAGTTCCTTGCCCAGGTGAGCCTTGGACTGGAAGCCGGAGCGGGTTTCGATTTCTTCGACCTTGCGGCGGATGAACGGAATGACCCGCACGCTCTCGCCATACACCGAGGAGGTGTACAGGCCCATGAAACGGTGTTCCTTGATGACTTTGCCGTCAGCGTCGATTTCACGGATCGACACGTAGTCCGGGTACGCCGGACGGTGAACACGGCTCGGGTGCGCAGCTTTGGCAAACGACAGCAGGGTCGGTTCGCGCAGGTAGGCAACGGCGTAGTCTTCGATGCGCAGGTCTTCGTAGGTCAGGCCGGTGCGCAGCAGTTTGGTCAGGCCGAGGAAGGAGTTCTGGTCGTACTCGATGTGGCCGCCATCAGCCTGATCGGTGACCACGAATTCTTCGTAGCCGAGGAAGGTGAAGTGGTTGCCCACCAGCCATTCCAGGAAGCTTTTGACTTCGTTCTTTTCATCGGCATCGATGGCGAACGCGCTGTTATCGAGCTTGGTGAGGATTTCCTGCACCTTGGCTTTCATCGGCTCGAAATCGGCGACCGCGACGCGGACTTCACCGAGAACCTGTTCCAGCTCTTTGCTCAGCACATTCAGTTCGGCCGCGTTCGCGCAGCGGTCGATTTCCAGGTACATCAGCGATTCGTGCAGAACACCTTCCCCGGTGCTGCCTTTTGGCAGGATTTCCAGCAGTTCGCCCTTGCTGCCACGACGTACGCTGAGCACGGTGGTTTGCAGGGTGTGGATGCTGTAGCCGCGGCGGTTCAGCTCGGTGCGGACCGAGTCGACCAGAAATGGCAGGTCGTGGTGCAGGACTTCGACCGCGGTGTGGGTCGACTGCCAGCCATGACGCTCGTAATCAGGGTTGTAGACGCGCACTTGCGGTTGCGCGTGATCGAAGCGCTCAAGCAGGCGCCACGCAGAAAGAGTACAGCCAGCGAGGTCGGAGAGGCGACGTTGAGTCAGCTCGTCCAGGGAAATGATGCCGAAGAATTGTTCAGCGAACAGCGCCACTTGTGGCAGTGCCTGTTCACTGATGTGCTGCGCCAGTGCCGCTTGCAGTTGGTGCTGGAAGTCGGCTTTGCTGGCTGCGGTGAAGAACGCCATCTGTGGTACTCCGCTTAAGCTTGTTATTGATGGAAAGCGTCGCGTGCAACACCCCTTTCGGGGTTCAAGTCACCCTGCTCCTGATTCTCGGGCAGAGGAAACAGGGGGACAGGTGGGTGAAGCTGGACGGGACACTCAGGTCACATTCACCTTCCATAGAATGAGCATCTGCAAAAACGACTGTCGGGGCTGCCGACAATGCCTTTACGGGTGCTCATCCGTTGCGCAGCTTAATGGGTGCGACAATGTGTCTGCTTGCGGTGCTGCGACATATTCGGTCATCGGCACGTAAACCAAGGCTTTGGCACCGGTAAACACTAGCAGGCATTAAGAAAAACAGCGGCTCGAATGCCCGTATTTACGGTACATGCGTGCCAGAAATGACCATTGACCTGTGTCGCGTACACGACACATCCTCTGACACTCTCACATGCAGAAATTCCCGAGGGCTGGCAGAATCGCGCCCAATTGCGACCAACACGCCCTACGAGGCAGGAATTCCCCATGCAAATGACCACCGCCCTACTGATCGTCAACCCGTGCGATGACGAAGAAGACAACATGGCCATGCTCTGCTGCCACAGCGACAAGGGCGACATGTTTCTGATGAGCCGTTATCCGGATGAGGATGAGCTGGAGATTACGCTGGATGGCGAGCCTTCGACGCTGGATGGGGTGAAAGTCACCCTGACCTCGAATCTGTTGAAGATCGAAATCGCTGCAGCGGATGCCGATGCGTTGAACGGGGATGATGTGCTGGAGATCAGCTTTAACCCGGACATGGTGGATCTGGATGAGGTTGTCGAGACCTTGACGAACATCCTTGATGGGACGGGTACCTTCATTAACGAGATTTGATGTTGCCTGGGCTGGCCCCATCGCTGGCAAGCCAGCTCCCACAGTGATCGATGTGTTGCACAAATCGCATGCACACCACAGATAACTGTGGGGGCTGTGTTGCACAAATCGCATGCACAACCCTGAACCTGTGGGAGCTGGCTTGCCAGCGATGAGGCCAGAACAGTCACCCCAACACTCCGCTGCTACAAAAATCCAACAATTCCCCCAGTCATTTCCCGCACTTTGCGCAAAATGCCGTTAGTCGCCACCCCCCGCGATGGATTAAAGTAACGCCCCCAGCCCCGGCGTTATCCGAACGCCCGTGGCCATCCCTTTCCAGGAACAGTCATCGATGGAACATCGTGAAGCGCTGCTGGCGCTGCGAACCTTTCTTTCAACGCAGATTCTCGGCCAGGAAAAACTCATCGAGCGGTTGCTCATCGCCCTGCTCGCCGACGGCCACATGCTGGTCGAGGGCGCGCCGGGTCTGGCCAAGACCAAAGCGATCAAAGAACTCGCCGAGGGCATCGAAGCCCAGTTCCATCGCATCCAGTTCACCCCTGACCTGCTGCCCGCCGACATCACCGGCACCGAGATCTATCGCCCGGAAACCGGCAGTTTCGTGTTCCAGCAAGGGCCGATCTTCCACAACCTGGTACTGGCGGACGAAATCAACCGCGCCCCGGCCAAGGTGCAATCGGCGCTGCTCGAAGCCATGGCCGAACGTCAGGTCAGCGTCGGACGCAGCACCTACGAGCTATCGCCGCTGTTTCTGGTGATGGCCACGCAGAACCCGATCGAGCAGGAAGGCACTTACCCGCTGCCGGAAGCCCAGCTCGACCGTTTCCTGATGCACGTGAAAATCGGTTTCCCGGACGCTGCCGTCGAACGCCGCATCCTCCAGCAGGCCCGTGGCGAAGCGCTGAACGGCGAGACCAAGCCCGAGCGCCGGGTCAGCCAGCAGGCGATCTTCGCCGCGCGCAAGGAAATCCTCGGCTTGTACATGGCCGACGCCGTGGAGGAATACCTGGTGCAACTGGTCATGGCCACGCGCACCCCGGCCAAGTTCGACCCGGAAATGGCCGAGTGGATCGCCTATGGCGCCAGCCCGCGTGGCTCGATCGCCCTCGACCGCTGCGCCCGCGCCCACGCCTGGCTGGCCGGTCGCGACTTCGTCAGCCCGGAAGACATTCAAGCGGTGCTGTTCGACGTGTTGCGTCACCGCATCATTCTGTCGTTTGAAGCCGAAGCCGCCGGCATCGATCAGGATCGGGTGGTGCAGCGGATTCTCGACGTCGTAGCCGTCGCTTGACCCCCATGAACGCCCCTCTGCCGTCCGAACCGGGCATCCGCGTCAGCCTCGCCGAGCTGATCGAGATGCGTCACCGGGTGCGCGAAGTGCAGCTGTTTTCCACGCCAAGTCAGCGCAGCCCGCTGATCGGCCTGCATCACTCGAAATTCCGTGGTCGCGGGGTCGACTTCGATCAGGTGCGGGTCTATCAGGCCGGCGACGACGTGCGCACCATCGACTGGCGGGTGACGGCACGCACGCAAGAACCACACACCAAGCTGTTCCATGAGGAACGCGAGCGGCCGATTTTTATCATGGTCGAGCAAAGCACGCGGCTGTTTTTCGGCTCCGGGCTGATGTTCAAATCGGTGCTGGCGGCGCAAGCGGCGGCGTTGATCGGCTGGGCCGCGCTTGGCCATAACGATCGCGTTGGCGGGCTGGTGTTCGGCGACAACGAGCACTACGAAATCAAGCCACGGCGCAGCAAACAAAGCCTGCTGCAATTGCTCAACCGCTTGGTGAAGGTCAATCAGTCGCTGCACAGCGAGCGTGAGCCGGATCGCGATGCGTTTGGCGTTGCCCTGCGCCGTGCCCGTGAGGTGCTGCGCCCGGGCAGTCTGGTGATCGTGATTTGTGATGAGCGTGCGCTCTCCGACAGCGCCGAGCAGCAACTGAGCCTGCTGTCGCGTCACTGCGACCTGCTGATGCTGCCGTTGTCCGATCCGCTCGATCACGCCCTGCCCGCTGCCGGGCTTTTAAGATTCGCCGAACGCGGCGCGCAACTGGAACTCGACACCCTCAACTTCGACCTGCGCCAGACCTATCGCGCTCAGGCCGAAGCGCGAATCGCCCGTTGGGAATTGCTCGCGCAGAAGTTGCGGGTGCTGCTGATGCCGCTGAGCACGCAGAGTGAAATGGTCGAGCAGATGCGCGAGTTCCTCAATCCGCAGCGCCCGGGGAAAGGTCGATGAACGGCCTCGAACAACTGCAACCGCTGATCTCGCCGCCACCGATTGCCTTCTGGCCACCGGCGCCGGGCTGGTGGCTGCTGCTTCTGTTGCTGCCGCTGCTCGGTTTCGCCGTGTGGCGCCTGCGGCGTTTCATTCCGATGAAGAAACGCCCGATCGTCCGCGCCGAACAACCACTCGACCCGGTGCGCATCGCCGCCCTCGCAGAACTGGCGCAGATGCCCAAACCTTACGACGGCGCCCCTGCCGGGGCGTGGCTGCAACAGCTCAACGGCCTGCTCAAGCGCTTGTGCCGCAACCACTATCCCTACAGCCAGAGCCACACCCTCAATGGCCGCAAATGGCTGGCGTTCCTCGACAACCGCTGCCCGGCGGCTGGCCTGACACGCTGGATGGTGCTGGTCGAAGGCGCGTACAAACCTGAATGCAAACTCGACGACAAAGCCATCGCCGGCCTGACCCAAGCCGTCGACACGTGGATTCGCAAACATGTTTGAGTTCGCCTGGCCGTGGATTTTCGCGCTGTTGCCGCTGCCGTGGTTGATGCGCCTTGTATTGCCGGTGGCCGACAGCGGCGAGCCGGCGCTGAAAGTCAGTTTCCTCGCCGACCTCGAAGGCCTCGCCCGCCGTCGCGCCCGCGCCAACCTGCCGGCGTGGCGCCAACAGGCACCGTTCATGCTGCTGTGGCTGCTGCTGTTGATCGCTGCTGCGCGTCCGCAATGGCTCGGTGAGCCGCTGCCGATTGCGGCCAGTGGGCGTGATCTGTTGGTTGCCGTCGACGTGTCCGGTTCGATGGACTTCCCCGACATGCAATGGCAGGACGATGACGTCAGCCGACTGAATCTTGTGCAGCACTTGCTCGGCGATTTCCTCGAAAGCCGTGACGGCGACCGCGTCGGCTTGATCCTGTTCGGCAGTCAGGCCTATCTGCAGGCGCCGCTGACCTTCGACCGCCACACCGTGCGCATCTGGCTCGACGAAGCGCGCATCGGCATTGCCGGCAAGAACACCGCCATTGGCGATGCCATCGGTCTGGCCCTGAAACGCCTGCGCATGCGCCCGGCGCAAAGTCGCGTGCTGATTCTGGTCACCGACGGCGCCAACAATGGCGGTGAAATCGATCCACTGACCGCGGCAAAACTGGCGGCGAGCGAAGGCGTGAAGATCTACCCGATCGGCATTGGCGCCAACCCGGAAGAAAGTGGCTCCACAGCGCTGCTCGGGGTCAACCCGAGCCTCGATCTCGACGAGCCGGCGCTCAAAGCCATCGCCGAAGTAACCGGCGGCCAGTATTTCCGCGCCCACGACGGCAAAGAGCTGCAAGCGATCAAGGACACCCTCGACCAGCTCGAACCGGTCACCCAGCAACCGACCCAGGCCCGGCCGGCGCAAGCCTTGTATCACTGGCCGCTGGCGTTGGCCTTGTGGTTGAGCCTGCTGCTGGTCGCCCGCGAACTGTGGCCGGATAACCCGCTGCAACGCCTGTTCACCAAGGAGCTGTATCTGCAAAGTCCGTTGCCTGACTGGCGCGAGCGCCTCAAGCGCCTGCGTCTGCGGAGGCGTCGATGATCGCCCTCTGGCCGCACTGGTTCCGTCCCTGGTGGCTGCTGCTGTTGCCGCTGCTTGGCTGGCTGCTCTGGCAACTCTGGCACCGGCAGAAACGCGCCGGGCGCTGGCAGATGATTCTGCCGCCGGCGTTCCATGCCACGCTGCTTAGCGGCGGTAATGGTCGCGACAGCAAACTGCCATGGGTCGCCCTGGGTGTGGCGTGGCTGCTGACGATTCTGGCGCTGCTCGGGCCGAGCTGGGAACGCGTCGAACAGACCAGCCAGAAACCTGCCGACCCGTTGGTGGTGGTGCTGGAACTGACCCCGGAAATGCTCGCCACCGATTCGCCGCCGACGCGACTGGAACAGGCGCGGCGCAAGCTGTTCGATCTGTTGCAGGCGCGCAGCGATGCGCAGACCGCCATCGTCGTCTACGCCGGCAGCGCGCACACGCTGGTGCCGCTGTCGGATGACCTCGCGACCAGTCGTAATCTGCTCGATGCGCTCAAGCCATCGCTGATGCCGGAAAGCGGCCATCGCGCCGATCTGGCCGTTGGCAAAGCACTGGCGCTGCTGCAACAGGGCGCGCTGGGTCAGGGGCGAATTTTGCTGATCGGCTCATCGCTGAGCGAAGAGGAACGCCAAGGCATTCGTCGCGCACTCAGCGGACAATCGGCGCAATTGTTGATGCTCGGCATCGGCACCGCTGAAGGTGCACCGATCGCTCAAGAGGACGGCAGTTTCCTCAAGGACGAACAAGGCGCGATTCGCGTGCCGCAACTCGACAGTCCAGGCCTGAGCGCATTCCTCAATAGCGTCGGCGGCGAATACCACCCTGCCCGTCTGGACGAAGGCGATCTAGCTGCCCTCGGCCTGCTCGACGGCCCGCGCAGCCTGCGCGACGACGGCCAGACCGTGCGTCTGGATACCTGGGCCGATCAGGGTTACTGGCTGCTGTTGCCGCTGTTGTTGCTGGCCGCGTGTGCCGGACGGCGCGGCTGGCTGTTCTGTTTGCCGTTGCTGTTGTGCCTGCCGCAACCGAGCTACGCTTTCGATTTCGAAGACCTCTGGCTGCGCCCCGACCAGCAAGGCCTGCATCTGCTCAAACAGAAACGCCCGGCCGAAGCGGCGCAACATTTTGACGATCACCAGTGGCAAGGGGTGGCGTTGTACGAGGCCGGCGACTACAGTGGCGCCGCCCAGCGTTTCGCTGAAGGCAGCGATGCCCGCGCTCACTACAATCGTGGTAACGCGCTGGCGAAAAGCGGCGAGCTGGACGCAGCGATCGACGCCTATGAACAGGCGCTGGAACTGCAACCGGATTTGCGCCCGGCACAGACCAACAAGGCCCTGGTGGAAAACCTGCTGAAGCAGAAAAACACCCCGCCGCCCGCCGAGCCGGAAAACAAGCCCAGCGAGCAAAACCTGCCCGGCGATGAACCGCCGCCAGCGACTGCACCGCCGCCGGCAGTGAAAAGTGAAACACAAAGCGAGGCGCAGCCCGCCGAGTCGGCCAGCGAACCGCCGCCAACCACACCTCCGCAGCCAGGCCCCGACGAACTACCGGGCAGCGTTGAGGAAGAACAAACCGACACCGTGCCGACCCTGCGCCCGAGCGAGGACAACCTCGAAGGCGAGCAACGCCAGGCACTGGAACAATGGCTGGGCAAGATCCCGGACGATCCGGGCGAATTGCTGCGACGCAAATTCTGGTACGAACAGCAACAACATCAGGATCAGGAAAACACTCAATGAACCGTTTCACCGCGCTCTTGCTGCCCCTGCTGCTCTGCACGGCCACCGCCAATGCGGCCGAGCTGACTGCCAGTGTGGATCGCAGTCGCCTGAATTCCGGCGAGACGGTCGAACTCACTCTCGAAACCAGCGACGTCACCCAGTTCGGCAAACCCGACCTGGCCCCGCTGGAAGCGTTGTTCGAAGTGCGCGGCACGCGGCAAGTCAACCAGCTCAACACCCTCAATGGCGACAACCGCGCGACCACGCGCTGGATCATCACACTGTTGCCGAAAGAAAACGGCAGCGTGGTCATTCCGCCGTTGCAAGTGGGTGACGTGCAGAGCCAGCCGATCACCGTGCAAGTGGTCGAAAGTGACACTCGTGACGAGAAGAACAACCTCGATCCGGTGTTCATCGAGGCCAGCCTCGACCAGTCCAGTGTTTACGTACAGGCCCAGGCGATTCTGACCCTGCGCATCTACCATTCGGTCTCGTTGTATGACGACAGCAGCCTGACCCCGCTGCAAATCGCCGATGCGCGGGTTGAGCAGTTGGGCGACACCCGCACATACGAAAAAGACATCAACGGTGTGCGCCATGGCGTGATCGAGATGCGCTATGCGATCTATCCGCAGCACAGCGGTTTGCTGACCATCGTGCCGCAGACGTTCAGCGCAACGCTGGTCGACACGCAGCCGGCCCAGGACGCCAGCGCACAAGGGCCAAAGGCCGGCAAATTGATGCGCGTCAGTTCCGCCGAAATCCCCCTGACCGTCAAGCCCAAGCCGCTGACCTACCCCGCCGATGCGCCGTGGCTACCGGCGCGCAGCCTGAGCCTGAGCGAGAGCTGGAACCCGGAGCCGGAGCACATCCAGGTCGGCGACTCCCTGACCCGCAGCCTGACGCTGAAAGTCGAAGGCTTGGCCAGCTCGCAACTGCCAGCGCTGCCCGCCACCGAAGTCAACGGCCTGCGCCGCTATCCGGATCAACCGGTGCTGAGCAACCAGAGCAGCGACCGGGGCCTGATCGGCAGCCGTGAAGAACGCGAAGCGCTGGTGCCGAGCCGCAGCGGCGCAATCGAATTGCCGACCGTCGACGTGGTCTGGTGGAACACCTTCGAAGATCACCTGGAACACAGCAGCCTGCCGGCGCGCACCCTGCAAGTGGCGAACAACCCGAGCCTGCAAGTCGACACCCCGGCCGGCAATCTGCAACCGAGCGTCGTCGATAACGACGTGCTGTGGTGGTGGAAACTCAGCACGCTGATCCTCGCCTGCACCACCCTCCTCGGCTTCGGCCTGTGGTGGCGCGCACGCTGGCAACCGGCGATCCATCGCGCCGCGCAAACCGGGCCGAGCCCGCGAACCTTGATGGACGACATCAAGCGTGCGAGCCAGGCGAATGACCCGCAGGCGACACGGCAGGCACTGGATGCTTGGGCGCGGCAGCAGCCGGAGACGCTGGCGGACATGGCGGCGCGGTTTGTGCCGTTGTCGGATGCGCTGGATGGGCTCAATGGTGCGCTATACAGCGAGACGGGGCAGCATTGGCAGGGTGAGGATTTGTGGCGGGCGATTCGTACTATTCCGGCGGCTGAGCGGGTGCAGGATCCGGTGGGTGACAGCGGGTTGCCGCCGCTTTATCCGAAGTAAAAAGCAAAAGATCGCAGCCTGCGGCAGCTCCTACACATATTTCTGTAAGAGCTGCCGCAGGCTGCGATCTTTTGACTTTAAGACATCAGACCCAATCGATCTTCAATCAGTGTTGGAAACATAAGGGTCAACACCCTCCCGGATCAATCGCTCCTGCAGCTCAAACAAAAACTTCATAACTGCTTCCTCACCCATGGCTGCGGTCAGCGCTTCCTGTTCCGAAATCTCATCCTCACGTATGACATCCACGTGATTACCCGCGTCGTACTTGATGAAATAACGTTCGTGGCGCAGGTAAATTTCCACATCGCGAAATTTGAAAAACACGTTATCCACGCCGCTTCCTCATTGGAAAGTCGAAAGCAAACTCACTTTCCCCGTCGTTTGCCTCGCACGTTCAGTCGCAGCATTGATCTCATCCGCATACGCCGACACGTCCAGACCCAGACTGATCATCGACCTGATCGATTCCAATGCGACGTAAATCGCACGGTTGCCGTGACGTGAAGTCACCTTCAGTAATACGACCAGTGCTCTCTCATCCGGGTCTCCCAACGTCTCGCATAACCGCAATACCCAGAAATCGCTTTTGCTGTCTACAACTGCCAATAGCTCCAGCCAATCGGCGTCAGAAAAGCCATCCAGCATTTCGTAAGCCCTGATAATGGCGACATCGGACCAGTAATCGCTTGAGTATTCTTTATCAGCAAACATCTCGATAAATTTATCAAACTTAATAAACATCGTCGCTTGGCTCACCCCGTGAAGAAACCACCTACCGACTTCTAAAGAAGAAAAAGTTTCGTACGGCTTCCATGTCCGATAGTAAAACGGGGACAGACTACGTTTTCGGAGTACTTCCTAAACGTGGTCTGTCCCCATCATTTACCCGTATATCTCAAGAAATCCCTTGTCACTCGATTCAACGGTAAGCACTGCATCCTCATACCCCTCAAGGTCATCGCTCAGCCAGGTTTCCCCTGGGCGCAGCAGATGAAACTTCACCGTCGCATCGAATTCGTCACCCGAAATGACTCCCTGCAGAACTCCCGGCTGACCTGACTTGTTCCACGCCTCAAACACTAAAAACAAGTACGAGAGCGCGCATGCCAAAAAATCAGCGGTTACATAATCATCGGCATGGATCGAGTTAACGAAACATTCATATCCCGTTCTATCTGGGAAATTCTTCAGGCTTACATGCTTCTGGAAGCTCTCCAGACTCTTCAAAAAAACACAACCATCCCGTTCCACGAAACCGGACCTTGCGATATCCGCCAACTCGCCATCCAGAGAAGCACACCCCACACGAGCGAGCATTTGCTGCATTTCACAGTTAAGTTTCACACACGTCCCTCAAGCATCACGCCACTTCGCCAAGCACCAGGGCTGTAAGGGTGTATCGCGCACGGACAAATGCAGAATACAGAACCGGGGACCCTGCACCGAGGACAGACTACAGTTTATTTAAACGTAGTCTGCCCCCCCCCAAATTTATTGCTTACTCCGCCAGTCAGAGAGTGCGGCCCGTTAATTGGAGCTCTTTCCATAATCAAACCCTTCGGGAATGTCAGGCCAAACTGGCTTTACGAGCAACGCATCCAGATCGTCATAGATATCCCTGAAAAAATTCGCAAGATCCATGCAATTCATACGTGAATGCACCAGCGCCGCCGTCAACATGACATCATCCCCACTCTCCCTGGCGGAGGCCATTTTAGACATATTGAAAAGAGCTTTCTCAAGTCTTTCCGACAACTCGGCCTCCCAATTCAGTTTGTAATCAGCCTCCCAACTGTCATCATCAAAACCACCGGTTTTTTCTTTAACCAATTGGATGATCAGGTTTTTCACCGATTGGAAATCATTCATCTCAACTTTCTCTTTTCCGCGCGGGCATTTTTGTTTTTGCTTCATTTACCGGACCATCGAGGTTCAACACAACTTTCAGATCGTTAAATTTATCGAAGACCTTAAGGTGGTCATGGTGAGCGTTATTGCAATAAAACCGGGACCGATCACGTTTATTATCAAATCAATGGTTGAATTTCGTTGTCACTTGTTCGCCTTCGCGGCAGGACAGGACAGGACAGGACAAAGGATATCCATGGCTCGCCGCGAGCGACTGCAATCTCGTGTAATTTTTCTACAATCGCATAGATTTTCGAATGGTTGAAATCGTTTTCAGCGCCCCAGATTTCTGAACCATTTTTTTCAATGGCGAGACTGACTTACTTCCTTTATATAGGAAGAAAACTGTCCACCACCTTGATCCACATGCAGCCGCCCGCACTGCTGGCATCGATAAACCGTCACAGCCCCTTGATCTATCGTTTCGTAGAACTCGTCTTCAGACAGCCAACGATTTGATAGCGCACAGCCAATTTCATCTATCTTCTGTTCAGCGACCAGAGACATTTCACACTCGGAGGTCCCTTGAGACAGGTTGATTACATGACCGCAGACACAAGCAAATTTCGGCATGATTACTGAAGCGTCCTCTTTCTGTTCAAGCTTCGTCTTATGCCCATTTTAGAAGCACAGCTTCATCGGAAACTGTTGGTAGTTTTCTAAAACGCGAAAAGCATACCGCACCTACCGCCAATGATATCAATATGATAGCCAAATACCAGATAACCGCTGTCAGGCGTCACCGTAATGCCCAGCCGCGCGATACCCCGACAAGCCCTCACGCCGCAATAATCTGTAAACTCTCCCCTCTTTCGCCGCCCTTCATGTCCCTGCGGCCATCACCTCTTTATCTGTAGCGGAGTCCGCCTTGCGTCTGTTTCACACCTCCGACTGGCACCTTGGGCAAAACCTGCACGGCCAGGAGCGCGATTTCGAGCATGCGTGCTTTCTGGAATGGCTGCTGCGCCAACTGCAACTGGCGCAGCCGGATGTGCTGCTGATTGCCGGGGACATCTTCGACACGGTGAACCCGCCGGTCAAAGCCCAGGAACGCCTCTACGATTTCATCGTCAGCGCCCACGAGCAGCAGCCGTTGCTGACCATCGTAATGATTGCCGGCAACCACGATTCCGGCTCGCGGATCGAACTGCCCGCGCCGTTGATGCGCCGTTTGCGTACTCATGCGCTGGGTCGGGTGCTGTGGCTGGACGATGGCCAACTCGATGCCGAGCGTCTGCTGCTGCCGCTGCCGAACGCACAGGGCGAGATCGCCGCGTGGTGCCTGGCGCTGCCGTTCCTGCGCCCGGCGGAGGTGACTGGCGCGCATTTGGGCGACAACTATTTGCGCGGTATCGGTCAGGTGCATGAGTGGCTGATCGAAGCGGCGAACGCCAAGCGCAAGCCCGGCCAGGCGCTGATCGCGATCAGCCACGCACATATGGCGGGCGGTTCGGTGTCGGAAGACTCCGAGCGCAGCCTGATCATCGGCAACGCCGAAGCCCTGCCCGCCAGCCTGTTCGGGCCGAGCATCAGCTACGTCGCCCTAGGTCATTTGCACAAGCCGCAGAAGGTCAACGGCGAAGAACGCATTCGCTACAGCGGTTCGCCGATTCCGCTGTCGTTCTCGGAGATTGGCTACCAGCACCAGATTCTCGACGTCGTGCTTGATGGCGAAACCCTGGTCAGCGTCGAGCCGAAACTGATCCCGCGCTCGGTCAACCTGCAGCGCATCGGCCCGGCACCGCTGGCCGAGATTCTGCTGCAACTGGCCGACCTGCCGAACATCGATCTGCTCGCCGAAACCCAGCGCCAGCCATGGCTGGAAGTGCGCGTGCGCCTTGACGAACCGCAACCGGATCTGCGCCATCAAGTGGAAAACGCCTTGCAAGGCAAAGCCGTGCGGCTGGTGCGCATCGCTGCCGAATACGCCGGTAACCGTGGCGCTGATGGCGTTGAGGACGGCACCGCTTTGATCGAACTGGATCAACTCACGCCGCAGGAACTGTTCAGCCGCGCCTGGCTCGACAACTATGGCAACGAGGTCGATGAGCAGACGCTCAAGGACTTCGCCGAACTGCTGCAAGACGTGCAAATGGAGGGCGAGCAGCCATGAAGATTCTCGCCATTCGCTTGAAGAACCTCGCCTCGCTGGCGGGCCCGTTCGAGATCGATTTCACCGCCGAGCCGCTGGCCAGCGCCGGTCTTTTCGCGATTACCGGCCCGACCGGCGCCGGTAAAAGCACCCTGCTCGACGCCTTGTGCCTGGCGCTTTTCGGCGCGGTTCCACGCCTGAACAACACGGGCCGCGATGCCAAGGTGCCGGATGCCGACGGCGAAATCGCCACCGGCGACCCACGCACGCTACTCCGTCGAGGCACGGGTGAAGGCTACGCAGAAGTCGATTTCGTCGGTGTCGACGGCCGTCGCTATCGGGCGCGCTGGGAAGCCAATCGCGCGCGGGAAAAGGCTGGCGGCAAGTTGCAGGCCAGCCGGCAGAGCCTGCGCGATATCGATCAGGATCAACTGCTCGCCAGTCAGAAAGGCGAGTACAAGACTCAGCTGGAAGCGGCACTGGGCCTGAACTTCGAACAGTTCACCCGCGCCGTACTGCTGGCCCAGAGTGAATTCAGTGCGTTCCTCAAGGCTGACGACAACGACCGCAGCGAGCTGCTGGAAAAACTCACCGACACCGCGCTGTACACCCGCCTGGGCCGCCGCGCGTTCGACAAAACCAAAGAAGCCCGCGAAGCGCACAAGCTGTTGCAGGATCAGGCCACCGGCGTCACGCCGCTGACTCCCGAGGCCCGTGCCGAACTGGACGGGCGTTTCAACGCTGCGCAGCAACAGATGAAGTTGCAGCAGACGCAACTCAAACAGCTTGAGCAGCAGCACAGCTGGCTCAAGGATCTTCGCCAGTTGCAGGACGCGCAGCAAGCGGCTGCCGAACAACTGCACAGCGCCCAACAGCAGTGGGAAGGTTTGGCCGGTGATCGGCTACAACTGACGCGACTGGAGCAATTGGGCCCGCAACGTCACCAGTTCGCCCGCAAGACTGAACTCGACGCGCTCTTGTCCCCGTTGGCCGCGCAGATTGCCGCGCACACACAGCTACACGTCGAGCTGACCGAGCGCCAGACGCTTCTGGAGCAAAACCTCGACGCCGCGAAAGTCGCGCTGAACGAAGCGCAGCACACGCAAACCGACAGTGCACCGTTGTTGCGTCAGGCATTCGAAGAGCAAAGCACCCTCGCCCGTCTGGCCAAAGACACGGCCCAGAGCGGCGAAGCGAAACACCATGCCGAGCTTGCCTGCAGCCAAGGCCAGAGCGCCATTCAAGCCTTGCTGGATAAGCAGACCGAAGTCGCCGAGCGCTTGCAAAAGATTGCCGCCGAACTGGAACAGAGCGCTCATCTCGCGCCATTGAGCGACGCATGGAACGCCTACCGCGATCGCCTGCAACAACTGATGCTGATCGGCAATCGCTTGAACAAGGGCCAGGCGGAACTGGCCTCGCTCGAAGAAAATGCCACTCGCAGCGCCGAAACCTTCACCACACAAAAACAGCAACTGGAAGTACTGTTCAAAGAGGCTGGCGCCGAGCCGGATGCGGTCGCCGAGCAGATCGGCATCCTCGGCAATCTGCTGCAGGACAACCGTAAACAGCTACGTGCCATCGAAGACCTCTCACGCCTGTGGGCCACTCGACAGGATCTGGACAAACGCGGCGCCGAGCTGCACCAGCGTCAGCTCAACGCTCAGCAGGAGCGCGAGCGCCTGACTCAGGACGGGGTCAAAACCAAAGCCGAACTGACCATCGCCGAGCAAACCCTTAACGTCACCCGCGAGTTGCTTGAGCGTCAGCGTCTGGCCCGCAGTGCCAGTGTCGAGGAGTTGCGCGCGCAGTTGCAGGACGACCAGCCGTGCCCGGTCTGCGGCAGCAACGAACATCCGTACCACCAGCCCGAGGCGCTGTGGCAAAGCCTTGGCAAACACGATGAAAGCGAGCAGGCCAACGCCCAGCGAGTGGTCGATCAGCTCAAGGAAAAACTCACGGAACTGCGCGCCGAAGTGGTTGGCGTCATCGCTCAGCAGAAAGAACTGCTGCAACAGCAGGAGCATTTGGCGAATCAGCAGCAGGCGTTGGCACCAAGCCTCGACGCTCATCCGCAAACCGTGCAACTGATGAATCAGGACGCCGACAAGCGGGACGCCTGGCTCACCCGGCAGAACGAGCAGTTACACCAGAGCATCACTCAGGACGAACAACGCCAAAGCGCCCTGCTCACCTTGCAGCAGGATGCCGCGCGGCTGACCCAGCAACTGCGTCAGGCCGAAACCGCGCATCAGCAAGCGGCGCAGCATCTGAGCAACCAACAGCGCGAGCTGAACAGCGACCGGCAGCGGCTTGAAGAAGAACTCAGCGCGTTCGCCAGTCTGCTGCCAGCGGACACTCTTGAGGCCTTGCGTGTAGAGCCTGCGGCAACGTTCATGCAACTCGACCGACAGATCGCCGAGCGCCTTGAGCAAGTCGATCAGCAAAAGGAAGAGCTGGCCGAACAGCAACAACGTCAGCAGACGTTGGAGAAAGAACAGGATCGTCAGCAGAGCCGCGTGCAACAGTCGCAAGCCGCCGAACAGCAGTTCAATGCGCTGGCCGAGCAACAGCGGGCCTGTCAGGAAAAACTCGCGCAACTGCTCGGCGAGCAGAGCAGCGCCGAGCGCTGGCAGCAGCAACTGGAACAGGCCGTGGAGCGGGCGCGTCACGCAGAAACCACGACTGCCCAGGAACTGCAAAACGTGCGCACGCAACTTGTGCAGATCGCTGCCGAGCTCAAGGCGCAGCAGGAACGCTTGCAGGCGCTGGACACTGAAGACAAGGATCTGGCCGGCAAGATTGCCGACTGGCGCGCCCGTCACCCGGAACTGGACGACGGCGGCCTCGAAGAGCTGTTGCGCGTCGACGACGGGCAACTCACTGAACTGCGCCAACGCCTGCAACTCAATGAAAAAGCCATCGAACAGGCGAATGTTCTGTTGCAGGAGCGTGAGCAGCGCTTGCTCGATCATCAGGCCCAGCACAACGGCAATCTCGACGCCGAACAACTGGCCAGCGCCCTTGCCGACCTGCAAAACCAGTTCAACGTCAGTGAGCAGCAATGCGCCGAATTGCGTGCCGAACAGGCTGAAGACCAGCGTCGGCAGAACGCCAATCAGGCGCTGGCGCAGCAGATCGCCGACGCCTATGCCGAATACCAGCGCTGGGCACGCCTGAGCGCATTGATCGGTTCGGCGACTGGCGACACATTCCGCAAGATCGCCCAGGCCTACAACCTCGACTTGCTGGTGCACCACGCCAACGTGCAGTTGCGTCAACTGGTCAAGCGCTACCGTTTGAAGCGCGGCGGCAGCATGTTGGGGCTGTTGGTGATGGACACGGAAATGGGCGACGAACTGCGCTCGGTGCATTCACTGTCCGGCGGCGAGACGTTCCTGGTGTCGTTGGCTCTGGCGTTGGGCCTGGCATCGATGGCATCGAGCACGCTGAAAATCGAATCGCTGTTCATCGACGAAGGCTTCGGCAGCCTCGACCCGGAATCCCTGCAACTGGCGATGGACGCCCTCGATGGCTTGCAGGCGCAGGGTCGCAAGGTCGCGGTGATTTCCCACGTACAGGAAATGCACGAAAGGATCCCGGTGCAGATTCAGGTGCAGCGTCAGGGCAATGGTTTGAGCACATTGGAGGTGAAATGAATACGCTGTACTCCTTCCGCCGTTGCCCGTACGCGATGCGGGCGCGGATGGCGCTGCGTTATTCGGGCGTGGCGGTGAACATTGTTGAGGTCAGCCTCAAGGCCAAACCGGCCGAAATGCTCGCGATCTCGCCCAAAGGCACGGTACCGGTGCTGGATGCCGGTGGTCTTGTGATTGATGAGAGCCTGGAGATCATGCGCTGGGCGCTGGCGCAGAATGATCCGCAGGGATGGTTGCTTGACGGGGATTCACGAATTGCCGACTTGATCGAAGCGAATGATCAGGGGTTCAAGGTGCAGTTGAATCGCTATAAATATGCCGAGCGCTATCCGGAGCAACCGATGGAGGTTTATCGGGCCGAGGGCGCGGTGTATTTGCAGAGGCTGGAGGAACTGCTGACGGATCGCGATTATTTGTTGGCGGATCATCCGAGCCTGGCGGATATCGCCTTGTTGCCGTTCGTACGTCAGTTTGCCCATGTAGATCGCGAGTGGTTTGCGCAGACGCCTTTCGTACGATTACAGGCTTGGTTACAACACTTTCTAGAATCCGACCTCTTCACCTCGATCATGAAGAAGTAGCACCATTTCTCCTGCACAGGGTAAACCCTGTGGTGAGGGGATTTATCCCCGATGGGCTGCGATGCGGCCCTGAATTCAGATGCCCCGGTGAGTCAGATTAATCTGGTTTGCTGGTTTTGGGGCTGCTTCGCAGCCCATCGGGGATAAATCCCCTCGCCACAAATGAGTACTTCTTCAGAATGGGTGTTCAGCCCGTTATTGGGTTACGCCAGAGCATCGCACATACCCAACGCCGAGCAATCCACTTCAAACGGCCCGAGGAAATCGACCGAGACCTTTGCCGGTGGATTACCGGCCAGCAGCCCCAGCGTATTTGCCCGCTCAATGTTGTGCGCAATGTTGTGGTTGGCCTCTATGGCCCGGGCCAATGCACCGACCGAGCCTTGACCAATCCCCAGTAATGAAGCGCCATTGGTGATTAATGCCAGACCGGCAATCACCCAGAATCTGTAGCCTTTCATGCTCCACCGACTCCTGCGAGTTCAGTCCTATCAACCATCACGCTGTGCGAACGGTGTTCAAACTGGATGCCGGGGTTTGCGACTTGAATCGGCGCTTCGAACGTGTGTTCCAGTTGCGATGAAATGCTGACGATCAGCACCAGAGCCAGGTAAAGACCGATGGCCAGGTAGGCGCCGAATTTGGCAGAAGAAATGATTGCGCTGGCCATGGTGTTCTCCGTGGGCATGTTTCGATGGCCACAGAATCGATCAAAAAACTTCAGCTAACCACTCAGCGTTTCCCATAGTAACCATCAGCTTCGTTGATTATTTAGCCAGTCTATTTGCGAGTTTGAAGAAACCTATCGTGCCGCGAAAAACACACGCAAACGTGTAGGAGCTGCCAAAGGCTGCGATCTGATCGTTCCCATGCTCAGCGTGGGAATGCCTCTTGGGACGCTCTGCGTCCAGTGACGCGGAGCGTCACGGGCTGCGTTCCCACGCAGAGCGTGGGAACGATCCCAAGGGCAAGATCAAGACTGCAGCCTTCGGCAGCTCCTATAGGGAGTCGCGCGAGGCGGGAATTTCAGTGTTGGGCTTTGTGATCCAGGGCGGCGTAGAAGTTGGCGCTCTGTTGCAGGTATTTCTGGGTGTAGCTCTGGGTGTGGGATTTTTTGCTGTTGATTTCAACGTTGGCGCTGGCTGGCAGAACCACGGTGGCGGAGATGGCGGAAGCGGCGATAACGGAGAAGAGATTGAAGTTCATGGCGGTAACCCTCGTGTTCGGTTGGCTTGCTTGCCCGGTTGGGCCGTGGAGCAAACTTAACGCTCGAGGGTTGATCGCTTGAAATGCTTTGTAGCATTAGCAGTTATCAGCGCGATTAATACAAAGAGACAGGCCCCGTAAACCGGGGCCTGTGGCTTATTGTCGCACTAGAAACTTGAGGTCGCTCGGGGCATCCATCGGCAGTTTCTGCACGGTTTTGCCGAGCAGACCGGTCTTGCCATCGCGTTCGACGACGACAATTTCGTTGCTTTTCTGGTTGGCGATCAGCAGGAATCTGCCACTCGGATCGAGGCTGAATTCGCGCGGGTGATCACCTTCCACCGCACGTTTTTGCAGCTCTTTGAGCTGGCCGGTCGCCGGATCAATGCTGAACACCAGCAGTTGATTAGCGGTGCCACGGTTGCTGACGTAGAGGAATTTGCCGTCCGCCGACGCATGCAGCGCGGCCCCGGCCTTGTCCGATGTCGGTTGGCCAGCGGCCAGATCGACCAGTTGCGTCTGGGTCAGCACGCCGTCGTTGTAGTCGAACACCGCAACCTGCGCGCTCATTTCCATGGTCAGCCAAGCGTGTTTGCCGTCAGCGCTGAACAGCAGATGACGCGGGCCACTGCCGGCAGGCAAAGTCACCGAGGCGGTTTTGGCCGGGGTCAGCGGCAAGTCAGGATTGGCTTTCGGGTCGAATTTATAGATGAAGACTTTGTCCGCACCGAGGTCGTTGGAGAACACATAGCGGCCGTCCGGCGAAGATACCGTCGAGTGCACGTGGTTCGAGGCCTGACGCTCGGGATTGACCCGGCTCGCCGGGTGCGCGCTCATCTGCACCACCGGTTTCAACTTGCCGTCGGCGCCGACCGGCAACACCGCCAGCGTTCCGCCCGGATCTTCCATCACCGAATAGTTGCTGACGAACAGATGGCTGGCGTCCGCGCTGAGGCTCGAATGGGTGGGTTCGTTGCCCAGGCTTTGCACTTGGTTGATCAGGCTCAGCGCGTGGGTCTTCGGATCGATCGCATAGCTGCTGACGCGACCGACCGGGTCTTTCTGGCCAGGGCCGTTTTCATTGACCACGAACAGGCGTTTCTGGTCTTTGGAGAGGGTCAGCCACGATGGGTTTTCACTCTTGATCACTTGCAGCGGTTTGGTGGCGATCTGGCCGGTGGCGCTGTCGAAGTTCATTCGATAGATGCCCTGGCTGGTGCCTGCGGTGTAGGAGCCAACCAGCAACTGGAAGTTTTCTGCGCTGGCGCTGGAAAGGCCCATCGCGCCGACGCTGCCGGCCATCAGCAGCGGCCAGAATTTACGCATTTTCATCGGTTTCATCCTCATCGTCGCTGCCGCCGAAGGCTTCGCTGCAGACCAAGCGGTGCTCACCGGAATCACCAACGATCAACCAGCTTTGCAGGTCATTATCAAAGGTTGCTGCTGCGACCTGCGCCGGCGTGAACTCCCAGTGCTTGGCCGCTCGGCCATCCATGCATTCGATGTGCAGGTTGTCGTCTTCGTCGAGAGAAAATTCGAAGGCATGCAAGCCGTCGATTTCGACCATATCGGAGTGTTCGAGGACGTCGAGAAGGGTTTGGGCAGTCATGGCAAACAGTCTTTCTAGGGGGGAAAGGGCCAATGATAGCTCATTGTCGACGCAGAACCCTGTGGGAGCTGCGGTGCGACGATTCGACTTGCCAGCGATAGCAATCTGTCTGACACATCAATGTTGGATGTGCCGCAGTCATCGCTGGCAAGCCAGCTCCCACAGGGGATTGGGGTTGCTTTAAATGGCGTCGCGCGATGGCTTGCCGTCGACCAGTCGCTGGATGCGCAACGGGTTGGCATTCTTCAGCGGCTCGGGCAGCAAGCTGTCCGGGTAGTTCTGGAAGCACACCGGGCGCAGGAAGCGATCAATGGCGAGCGTGCCGACGGAGGTGCCGCGCGCATCGGACGTCGCCGGATACGGCCCACCGTGCACCATCGAATCGCACACTTCAACGCCAGTCGGATAGCCGTTGAGCAGGATCCGCCCGACCTTCTGTTCCAGCAGCGGTGTCAGTTCCGGGAAGCGTTCGAAGTCCGCCTGCTCGCCGATAATCGTCGCGGTGAGTTGGCCGTGCAGCCCCAGCAACGCCGCGCTGAGTTGCGCCTTGTCCGCGACTTCGACAATCACCGTGGTCGGGCCGAAGACTTCTTCCTGCAGCACTTCATCGCCTTCGATCAACAGGCTTGCATCAGCCTTGAACAATTGCGGCTGCGCCTGATTGCCCTGCTGTGGATTGCCGGCCAGATGCTCGACGCCAGGATGCGCCAGCAGCTTCTGCAAACCTTTGCCGTAGCCGCCGAGGGTGCCAGCGTTGAGCATGGTTTGCGCCGGTTGATCGCCAATCAGCCCGGCAACCTGCTGCACGAACGCGCTGAACTGCGGCGAGCGGATCCCGATGACCAAGCCCGGATTGGTACAGAACTGACCGCAACCCTGCACCACCGACGCAGTGAGGTCGCGGGCCACGGTTTCCGAGCGCTCGGCCAGCGCCTGCGGCAGAACGATCACCGGATTGATGCTCGACATCTCGGCGAACACCGGGATCGGTTGCGGGCGTGCCGCCGCCATGTCGCACAAGGCACGCCCGCCCTTGAGCGAGCCAGTGAAGCCGACAGCCTGGATCGCCGGATGTTTGACCAGCCATTCACCGACGCCGCCGCCATAAACCATGTTGAATACGCCGGCTGGCATCGCGGTTTTTTCCGCCGCACGAATCAGCGCATCGGCGACCAGTTCCGCTGTCGCCATATGGCCGCTGTGTGCCTTGAACACCACCGGGCAACCGGCGGCCAGGGCCGACGCGGTGTCACCGCCAGCGGTGGAAAATGCCAGCGGAAAGTTGCTGGCGCCGAACACCGCCACCGGGCCGAGGCCGATGCGGTACTGGCGCAGATCAGGGCGCGGCAACGGTTGACGATCCGGCAGCGGCAGATCGATCCGCGCACCATAAAAATCACCACGGCGCAGAACTTTGGCAAACAGGCGCATCTGCCCGCTGGTACGCCCGCGTTCACCTTGAATACGCCCGGCCGGTAACGCCGTTTCGCGGCAGACCACGGCGACGAAGTCATCGCCGAGCGCGTCCAGTTCATCGGCAATCGCGTCGAGAAACTGTGCGCGGCGTTCAGCGCTGAGGCTGCGATAAGCCGGGTACGCGGCCGCGGCGGCTTTGGCGGCGGCGTCGACTTCCTGCTCCGTGGCCTGGATGAAATCGTGAGGCAATTGCTCGCCCGTCGTTGCATCGACGGATTGCAGTTTGACGTCGCCAGCTGCGCTGCGCTGCCCGCCGATGTAGTTGTGACCGAGAATCTGAGTCATGGGATCTCCTTAAAGGGTGCCGATGCTGTCCGGTTCAAAAGCCGCTGCAACCGGGGCGATGCCATTGACCAGCGGTGCGCCGAATTCGGCCTGGCTGATCTCGAATACATCGCCCGGTTGCGTGCGGATGCCGTCGGCAAACGACAGGGTCGCGGTGCCGAAGAAGTGAATGTGCACGTCGCCAGGACGCAGGAACTGGCTGTATTTGAAGTGGTGGTATTCGAGGTTGGCGAGGCTGTGGCACATGTTCGCCTCGCCGCTGAGAAACTCGTTCTGCCAGAGCACTTCGCCGTCGCGCAGAATGCGACTGCTGCCCGCAAGGTGTTGAGGTAGTCCGCCGACGCGAAGTTCCGGACCATAACTGCAACTGCGCAGTTTCGAGTGCGCGAGGTACAGGTAATTCTTGCGTTCCATGATGTGGTCGGAAAACTCGTTGCCGACCGCATAGCCCAGCCGATACGGTTTGCCGTCCTGCCCGATGACGTAGAGCCCGGCCATCTCCGGCTCTTCGCCGGCGTCCTCGGCGAACGGCGGCAGCGGGAACGCTTGCCCCGGACGCACGACAATGCTGCCGTCGCCCTTGTAGAACCATTCCGGCTGCACACCGGCCTGCCCCGCCGCCGGTTTGCCACCCTCCACGCCCCATTTGAAGATGCGCATGGTGTCGGTCATCGTCGCTTCGTCGCCCGCTTGCTGATGCATTTTGTCCCGGGCCGAAGCACTGCCGAGATGCGTCAGGCCAGTGCCACTGACCAGCAGGTGCGCCGGGTCTGGATGATCGAGCGGCGGCAAGATGCGCAGGTCGTTGAGCAACTGTGCATAATCGTGGCTGATGCCGAGGCCGAGGGTGTGCACTTGCTGTTCGAGGGTGCTGCCGGCCTCGATGGCCGCCAGCGCCAGATCGCGGGTGCTGCGGGCGTCTTGCACTTCGCGCACGAGACCGCCCGCGACCACGCCGACGCGGCGTTCGCCGTTGCTTAATTCGAATTGAACCAGATGCATGTTCTTCTCCTATTCCTTCGAAAACACCGCTGATCCCTGTGGGAGCTGGCTTGCCAGCGATGGCGGCGGCACATTCAGCATTGATGTGACTGACAGATTGCTATCGCTGGCAAGCCAGCTCCCACAGGGTTTGCGGTGATGGATCGTTTGATATCAGGTTCGCGTGGCACCACGGGCGCTGGCAGCAAACTGGTCGACTGGCAGGACGTGTTTACGTTCCAGCACGCGGTAGACGATTCCGGTCAGGATCAAGCCGAACACCATCACCCCGGAGAGGAAGTACAGACCTGAAGCCAGATTCCCGGTGTACTCCTTCAACGCACCAATCACGAACGGTCCGATGTACCCGCCAAGATTCCCCACCGAGTTGATCAGTGCGATCCCCGCCGCCGCACTCGCGCCAGCAAAGAACCGCCCTGGCAAAGTCCAGAACACCGCCGTGCAGGAAAACAGCGCGAAAGCGACCAGACACAGCGCCGCCAGTTGCGCTACCGGTAACGACAGCCAGGCGCTCATGAACAGGCCAATCGCACCGAGCACGTAGAGCACGGCGAGATGGCCGTAGCGATCATTCATACGGTCGGAACTGCGCGGCACGATCAGCAAGCCGATGATCCCGAAGATGTACGGCACCGACGAGACGAACCCGGTGACCAGATCGCTGCCGCCGAACTGCTTGATCAGCGTCGGTAGCCACAAACCGAGCCCATAAATGCTCAACGTCACCGGCAGATAAAATAGCGCCAGCAGCAACACTCGCTTGTCTTTCAGCGCATGCAACGGATTGCCGTGACGGGTCTGACCGTATGCCTGCAGATCCTTTTTCAGTTCGCCGGTCAGCCAGTCTTTCTCGGCCTGATCCATCCATTTCACTTGTTGCGGGCCATCCGGCAACCAGCGCAGTACCGGCCAGGTCAGCAGGATCGCCGGGGTGCCGATAACGATGAACAGCCACTGCCAGCCATGCAGCCCAAGGATGCCGTCCATGCCCAGCAGGCCGCCGGACACCGGGCCGGTAATCATCATCGCGATGGGTTGCGAGAGGATGAATAGGCCAAGGATCTTGCCGCGATGGCGCACCGGGAACCATTGGGTGATGTAGTACAGAACGCCGGGGAAGAACCCCGCCTCCGCCGCGCCGAGCAGAAAGCGCATCACGTAGAAACTGTGCGGCCCCTGGACGAAGGCCATGCCGATGGTGATGGCGCCCCAGGTAATCATGATCCGCGCAAACCAGCGCCGGGCGCCGAAGCGTTCGAGCATCAGGTTGCTGGGGATTTCGAGGAGAAAGTAGCCGATGAAAAACAGCCCGGCGCCGAGACCGTAGGCGGCGTCGCCGATGCCGATGTCGGCGCCCATGTGCAGCTTGGCGAAGCCGACGGCGGAGCGATCCACATAGGCGATCAGGTATAGCAGGATCAGGAAGGGAATCAGTTTCAGCGTAATGCGCCGGATCAGCCGCAGTTCCTGGCTCATGAGATCGGTCTCCGATTGTTGTTTTTATAGAACCTCGGGAGACGCCTCTCACGAAAAACCGTCAGGGCCATCCCTCCGTCGAAAACGACTATATAGTATTACTAATTACCCAACAACACTTCCAAACCATCGATTTTGCGCTTATGTTAGGCCGTAGCTCGAACACTATAGTCATACAATAAGAGAATCGATCATGTCTGATAAGAAACCCACCCTGCGCTCCGCCCAATGGTTTGGCACGGCCGACAAGAACGGCTTCATGTACCGCAGCTGGATGAAGAATCAGGGCATCGCCGACCACCAGTTTCATGGCAAGCCGATCATCGGCATCTGCAACACCTGGTCGGAACTGACCCCGTGCAACGCGCACTTCCGCCAGATCGCGGAGCACGTCAAACGCGGGGTGATCGAGGCCGGTGGTTTCCCGGTGGAATTCCCGGTGTTCTCCAATGGCGAATCGAACCTGCGCCCGACCGCGATGCTGACGCGCAACCTGGCGAGCATGGACGTTGAAGAAGCGATTCGCGGCAACCCGATTGACGGCGTGGTGCTGCTGACCGGTTGCGACAAAACCACCCCGGCGCTGCTGATGGGCGCGGCCAGTTGCGACGTGCCGGCCATCGTCGTGACCGGCGGGCCGATGCTCAACGGCAAGCACAAAGGCAAGGACATCGGCTCCGGAACTGTGGTCTGGCAGCTCAGCGAACAGGTCAAGGCCGGCACCATCACCATCGACGATTTTCTGGCGGCCGAGGGCGGCATGTCGCGTTCCGCGGGCACCTGCAACACCATGGGCACGGCGTCGACCATGGCCTGCATGGCGGAAGCTCTCGGCACTTCCCTGCCGCACAACGCGGCGATTCCGGCGGTGGATGCGCGGCGTTATGTGTTGGCACACATGTCCGGTATGCGTGCGGTGGAGATGGTTCGCGAGGATCTGAAACTGTCGAAGATTCTGACCAAGGAAGCCTTCGAGAACGCTATTCGGGTCAACGCAGCCATCGGTGGTTCGACCAACGCGGTGATTCACTTGAAAGCCATCGCCGGACGCATCGGCGTCGAGCTGGATCTGGACGACTGGACCCGCATCGGGCGCGGCATGCCGACCATCGTCGACCTGCAACCGTCCGGGCGTTTCCTGATGGAAGAGTTCTATTACGCCGGTGGTTTGCCAGCGGTGCTGCGCCGTCTCGGTGAAGCCAATCTGATCCCTAATCCGAACGCATTGACCGTCAATGGCAAGTCCATCGGCGAGAACACCAAGGACGCGCCGATTTACGGCGAGGACGAGGTGATCCGCACGCTCGACAATCCGATCCGCGCCGACGGTGGAATTTGCGTGTTGCGCGGTAACCTGGCGCCACTCGGCGCGGTGCTCAAGCCGTCCGCCGCCACCCCGGAACTGATGCAACATCGTGGCCGTGCGGTGGTGTTCGAGAACTTCGACATGTACAAGGCGCGGATCAACGATCCGGAACTGGATGTCGATAAAGATTCCATTCTGGTGATGAAGAACTGCGGGCCGAAGGGTTATCCGGGCATGGCCGAGGTCGGCAACATGGGCTTGCCGGCCAAGCTGTTGGCGCAGGGTGTGACCGACATGGTGCGCATTTCTGACGCGCGAATGAGCGGCACGGCGTACGGCACCGTGGTTTTGCACGTAGCGCCGGAAGCAGCGGCTGGTGGGCCTTTGGCAACGGTCAAGGAAGGCGACTGGATCGAGCTGGATTGCGCGACCGGACGTTTGCATCTGGATATTCCGGATGCCGAGCTGGCGGCGCGCATGGCCGATCTGCAACCGCCGCAGCAATTGTTGGTGGGCGGGTATCGTCAGTTGTACATCGACCATGTGCTGCAGGCGGATCAGGGTTGTGATTTTGACTTCCTGGTCGGGTGCCGAGGCGCCGAAGTGCCACGCCATTCCCACTAACACCGCCGTCCCCTGTGGGAGCTGGCTTGCCAGCGATTACGGTCTTTCAGCTGACATTCATGTTGACTGACACTCCGCCATCGCTGGCAAGCCAGCTCCCACATTTGCTTTTTGTATACGCCTCAAGATTGTGTCGTGCCTGCTATGATGCGCGCCATCTCCATCGCTCAGGATCGCGCCGTTCCCCATGGATTACCGCAAACCTTCCGACCGTAAAAGCATGCACTCGCGCATCGTCCAGGAACTGGGCATGCAGATCGTCTCCGGACGCTTTTTGCCCGATGACAAACTGCCCGCCGAAGCCTTGCTCTGCGAGGAGTACGCGGTCAGTCGGCCGGTGTTGCGTGAAGCCACGCGGGTGCTGGTGGCCAAGGGGCTGGTGTATTCCAAACCGCGTGTCGGCACGGTGGTCAAGGCTCGGCGCGAGTGGCACATGCTCGATCCGGATGTGCTGCACTGGCTGATGCAAAGTAGCCCGCAGAATGAGTTTTTCAACGTGCTGACCAGCGTGCGCAGCATCATCGAACCCGCCGCCGCCGCCCTCGCCGCCCAACATGCGACCGAGGCCGACATTGCCCTCATCGGCGAAGCCTACCAACGCATGGAAGCGGCGCCGACGCCGGAAGCCCTGTTGCAACCGGATCTGGACTTTCATAGCCGGATTGCCGATGCGACGCACAATGATTTGCTGGCGAACCTGTGCAACATGCTGTCGGTGGCGATTGCCGAAGCGTTGAAGCATTCGAATCAACGGCCGAATCTGCATGAATTGGCGTTGCCTCGGCACAAGGCGATTCTCACCGCGATCGAAAATCGCGATGCGTTGGGGGCACGGCATGCGACGTTGGTGCAGTTGGATGATGCCCGAAGTGCGCTTAGCGTCGTGCTAGGCACAGAACTTTCCTGAACACCAAAGAACCTGTGGGAGCTGGCTTGCCAGCGATGAGGGCTTAGCATTCAACATTGCTGTTGGATGTTAGTCCGCTATCGCTGGCAAGCCAGCTCCCACAGGGTTTTGTGTGGATCATAAGATGTAAAAAAGCCGCAACCCTGAGGTTGCGGCTTTGTCGTTTCAGCCTTGCAGATCAGTGAGCAAACAGCGAGTTGCCCTTCTGGCCCGCCAGCTTCTCCGGTTTGATCAGGAACTTCGCCAGTGCCGGCAACAGCCACAGCGCACCGAACATGTTCCACAGCAGCATGAAGGTCAGCATCAGGCCCATGTCGGCCTGGAACTTGATCGCCGAGAAGATCCAGGTGCACACGCCGATGGCCAGGCACAGACCGGTGAACAGCACCGCTTTACCGGTGGATTTCAGGGTTTGGTAATAAGCTTCCTGCAACGGCAGACCGGCACGCAGGAAACTTTCCAGACGGCTGTAGATGTAGATGCCGTAGTCGACACCAATCCCCACCCCCAGCGCCACTACTGGCAGCGTCGCGACTTTCACGCCGATGCCCATGAACGCCATCAGCGCGTTGCCGAGTACCGAGGTCAGCACCAGCGGCAGGACGATGCACAAGGTCGCCGCCCACGAGCGGAAGGTGATCATGCACATCACCGCCACGCAGATGTACACCAGAATCAGGATGGTCAGCTCAGCCTGTTTGATGACTTCGTTGGTGGCCGCTTCGATCCCGGCGTTACCCGCTGCGAGGATGAATTCCAGACCGTCCTTGTTGTTGTCCTTGGCGAATTCCTGCACCGCATGCACCGCACGATCGAGGGTTTCGGCCTTGTGATCGTTGAGGAACACCAGTACCGGCGCGAGCGAGCAACTGTTGTTGTACAGACCGTCAGCGCGGGCAATCGAGTTGTTCAGCACATCCGGGTTACGCGACAGGGTTTCCCATTTCAGGTTGCCCTCGTTCATGCCCTTGATCATCTGCTTGGACACAGTCACCAGCGAGATCGCCGACTGCACGCCCTCGGTGTTCTGCATCTTCCACATCAGTTCGTCGATTGGCGCCATGGCCTCAAAGCGTGAACAGCCTTCCGCCTTGGTCTTGACCATCACCACCAGCACATCGGAACTGGTCGAGTAGTTGTTGATGATGAAGTTGTTGTCCTTGTTGTAGCGCGAGTCCGGACGCAGCTCCGGCGCGCCCTGGTCGAGGTCGCCGATTTTCAGGTTCTGGCTGTACCAGAGGCCGCCGCCGAAGGCGATCAGCGCCAGCACTACCGAGATGCGTGCGACTTTCGGGTTGGCGAAGTTCGACAGCAGGCGCCAGAACGGGTGTTCGCGGTTCGCGTCCTTCTTGCTCTTGGCAATCGCCCGCTTGCTGATGCCGACATAGGAAATCGCTACCGGCAGCAGGATCAGGTTGGTGAACACGATCACCGCCACGCCAATGGACGCGCCGATGGCCAGTTCACGGATCACGCCGATGTCGATGATCAACAGCGTGATGAAACCCACCGCATCCGCGAGAATCGCGATCATCCCCGGCAGGAACAGTTGCCGGAAGGTGCGTCGCGCTGCGGTCAGGGCGTTATCGGCCTCACTGGATTGCAGGGCGATACCGTTGATCTTCTGCACGCCGTGGGAAATGCCGATGGCGAAAATCAGGAACGGCACCAGCATCGAATACGGATCGAGACCGAAACCGAAAAAGTGCATCAGCCCGAGTTGCCAGACCACCGCCACCAGCGTCGTGCTGAGCACCGCGATGGTGCTACGCACGCAGTTGGTGAACCACAGCAGCAGAATCAAGGTGATGACGAAGGCGATGCCGAAGAACATCACCACCATCACCAGACCGTCGATCAGGTCACCGACCTTCTTGGCGAAACCGACGATGTGGATCTTGACGTTAGGGTTCTGCGCTTCGAACTTGTTGCGGATCTTGTCTTCGAGTTCATGGGAGAACTTGCGGTAGTCCAGCGCCAGCAACTTGCCCTGGTCATCCGGGTCCGGATAGGACTCCAGCAACGGGATGTCGACAATGCTCGACTTGAAGTCGTTGGCCACCAGACGCCCGACCTGACCGGACTTGAGCACGTTGTTGCGCAGCAGGTCGAGGCTGTCCTGCGAGCCGTTGTAGCTCTGCGGGATCACTTCGCCGCCGGCAAAACCTTCTTCGGTCACTTCGGTCCAGCGTACGCTCGGGCTCCACAGCGACTTGAGGCCGGAACGGTCGACGCCGGAGATGTAGAACACCTCGTCGTTGATCTGACGCAGGGTCTCCATGTACTCCTTGGAGAAGATGTCGCCGTCGGTGGCTTCCACCGAAATCCGCACGGTGTTGCCCAGGTTCGCCAGATCGTTGCGGTGCTCCATCATCTTCTCGATGAACGGATGCTTGAGCGGGATCATTTTTTCGAAGCTGGTCGACGGCCGGATCAGCGTGGCCTGCCAGAACAGGAAAATACTGACCACCAGACAGATAAGGATCACGGCCGGCCGGTTGTTGAAAATCAGACGTTCGAGGAACGTCGCCTTGTCCTGCTGAGGAGTGATCAAGGAAGTCATAGCCCCGCCTTCTTATTATTGATCTCGGCGCCGTTTGGCAGTGTGGTGTGCACACCGCCCTGCCCGGTCAGAATCAGGTTGCCGTCGCCAGCCGCAGTGACCGAGGAGAGCGAAATGCGATCCGGGCGGTTGAACACGCTGAAGGTTTCGCCATTGTCGCTACTGCTGATCACCGAACCGCCGTTGCCAACGATGACGATGGAGCCGTCCGCCAGCAGCGTGGCGCCGGACAGGCCGAACTCCAGCGCACCGCGTGCGGCTTTCAGTTCGACCTGCTCCCAGGTGCTGCCGAAATCGGTGGAGCGGTAAAGGTTGCCGCGCAAGCCGTAGGCCAGCAGGGTCTGCGCTTGCGCGGTGCCGATCACGCCGAACAGCGAGCCCTCGTACGGGCCTTCGAGTTTTTCCCAGGTCTGGCCCCAGTCGGCGGAGCGGAACATGCTGCCGGACTCGCCGACGATGAACAGCCCGGCGTCTTTCACCGCCGCGATGGCGTTGAGGTGGAACTGGTCTTCGTTGTCGAGGCGGTCGCTGACGTCTTCCCAGTGTTTGCCGCCGTCGGTGGTTTCCAGCAGCGCGCCATACGCGCCCACGGCGAGGCCGCTGTCGACGTCCTTGAACCAGACGTCGAGCAGCGGCGATTCACGTTTGAGGTCTTCGAATTGCTTGGTCCAGGTCAGACCGCCGTCTTCACTGGCGAGAATCTGCGCGTCATGGCCGACCGCCCAGCCGTGCTTGTCGTCGACAAAGTACACCGCCGTGAGCAGTTGCCGGCTCGGCACCTTGGCTTGAGTCCAGGTCTTGCCCTGGTCATCGGAATAGACGATGTGCCCGCGATCTCCGACCGCCACCAGCCGCGTTCCGGCGTGGACAACATCGAGAATCAGGCTTTTCGTGGCTTTGGCGGATTCGGTGGCGTACACCACGTCGGCCGGGGCCTCGGCGGCGATCACAGGTGCCGACAACGTGGCGAAGCCCAGCAGAGAGAGTGCTGTGGCCAGCAACGCGGTGTTGCGTAACGCCGGCGGGCGGCAACGACTCATAGACCTTCCCCTATTTATTATTGTTAGGCCATCTGGCCTTCAAGGGCGCCGCAAGTGTGCTCCAGTGATGGCTGGTCAGAAGCATAGTCCTGAAACCCGCAATCCAGAGCCACTTCGGAAGCTGGCCCATCCTATCGGGCTTTAGAAACGTCTGACAATCGGCGCCACGTTATCTTTTGTTAACCAAAAGCGGCCCGCTATTGCCGAGATATTCCCCTTGTAGGAGTGAGCCTGCTCGCGATAGCGGTGTGTCAGTTAGCAATTGTTCAGTTGACACACCGCTATCGCGAGCAGGCTCACTTCTACAGGGGATCGTGGGGGCTTTGGGATTTGAATGCATGACCATTCGCCGGAGTGATGCGGCGAAACTTGTGAGGAGGACTTGCACGATCAGTATTATGGTATACCATCAGACGCACAGACACTCTCAATCCCCCAACGGAGCAGCTCATGAGTTTCGAAATTCGCAAGATCGTCAGCTATGTCGAAGAGACCTTCATCGAAGGCGGCAAGGCCGCTGACAAGCCAGTGACCATGGTCGGCCTCGCCGTGGTGATGAAAAACCCGTGGGTGGGTAACGGTTTCGTTGAAGACCTCAAGCCGCAGATCCGCGCCAATTGCTCCGACCTCGGTGCACTGATGGTCGAGCGTCTGGTTGGCATCATCGGCGGCGCCGAGAAGATCGAGGCCTACGGCAAAGCGGCCGTGGTCGGCGCCGATGGCGAGATCGAACACGCCTCCGCCGTGATCCACACCCTGCGCTTCGGCAATCACTACCGCGAAGCCGTCAACGCCAAGAGCTATCTGAGCTTCACCAACAAGCGCGGCGGCCCGGGCACCTCGATCCAGATCCCGATGATGCACAAGGACGACGAAGGCCAGCGTTCGCACTACATCACTCTGGAAATGCAGATCGAAGACGCGCCGCGTGCCGACGAAATCGTCGTGGTGCTCGGTTGCGCCGACGGTGGTCGCCTGCATCCGCGCATCGGCAACCGTTACATCGATCTGGAAGAACTGGCCGCCGAAAAAGCCCAGTAATCACAATAAAAAGGCATTGCAGGAGCGCTCCATGATTCGGCTCACCGCTGAACTCACCCCGGCTGGCACCAGTTACCTGGCGACCGGCCAAGGCCAGCCCGTGGTCTTGATCCACGGCGTGGGCCTGAACAAAGAAATGTGGGGCGGCCAGATCGTTGGCCTGTCGGCCCAATATCAGGTGATCGCCTACGACATGCTCGGCCACGGCGCCAGCCCGCGACCGGCCAGCGGCACCGACCTGCTCGGGTACGCTGATCAGCTGCTGGAACTACTCGATCACTTGAACCTGCCTGAGGCAGCGGTGATCGGTTTTTCCATGGGCGGGCTGGTGGCGCGGGCGTTTGCCTTGCATTACCCGCAGCGCCTGCAAAGCCTTGTGGTGTTGAACAGCGTGTTCAACCGCAGCGAAGAGCAGCGTGCCGGCGTTATCGCCCGCACCGCTCAGGCTGCCGAACATGGACCGGACGCCAATGCCGAAGCGGCGCTGTCACGCTGGTTCAGCCGTGAATATCAGGCGGCTAACCCTGCGCAGATCGCCGCGATCCGCCAGACCCTCGCCGGCAATGATCCGCAAGGCTATCTGACCACTTATGAGCTGTTCGCCACCCAAGACATGTACCGCGCCGACGACCTGGGCAGCATTCAGGCGCCGACGCTGATTGCCACCGGCGAACTCGACCCGGGTTCGACCCCGGAAATGGCCGAGCAACTGGCCCGGCGCATCCCCGGCGCGAAGGTTGCCGTGCTGCCCGAGCAACGGCATATGATGCCCGTAGAGTCGCCGCGACTGGTCAACCAGACGCTGCTGGAATTTCTCCAATTCGCACACTCCCGACAAAACCAAATAAAGGGGATCGTTGCATGACACTCGCACGCTTCCAGATGTGCATCGGCGGAGAATGGGTCGACGCTCTCTCCGGCAAGACTTTCGAAAGCCTCAACCCGGCCTCCGCACAAGCCTGGGCGCAACTGCCCGACGCCGATGAAGCGGACGTCGAACGCGCCGTGCAATCGGCGCAGGCCGCGTTCGACAGCCCGGCCTGGCGCGGCCTCACCGCCACCGCACGGGGCAAACTGCTGCGTCGCCTCGGTGACCTGATCGCGGAAAACAAGGAACAACTGGCGCAGCTGGAAAGCCGCGACAACGGCAAACTGATCCGCGAAACCCGTGGTCAGGTCAGCTATCTGCCGGAGTTCTTCCACTACACCGCAGGCCTCGCCGACAAGCTCGAAGGCGGCACGCTGCCGCTGGATAAGCCCGACCTGTTCGCCTACACCGTGCACGAAGCGATGGGTGTGGTCGCCGCGATCATTCCGTGGAACAGCCCGCTGTACCTGACCGCAATCAAACTCGCTCCGGCCCTCGCCGCCGGCAACACGATTGTGATCAAGCCGTCCGAGCACGCCTCGGCGACGATTCTGGAGCTGGCGCGTCTGGCCCTCGAAGCCGGGATTCCGCCGGGCGTGGTCAACGTCGTCACCGGTTACGGCCCGAGCACCGGCGCCGCCCTCACCCGCCATCCGCTGATCCGCAAGATCGCCTTTACTGGCGGCGCGGCGACGGCGCGGCACGTGGTGCGCAGCAGCGCCGAGAACTTCGCCAAGCTATCGCTGGAACTGGGCGGCAAGTCGCCGAACATCATCTTCGCCGATGCCGATCTGGACAGCGCGATCAACGGCGCGATTGCCGGGATCTACGCGGCATCGGGTCAGAGTTGCGTGTCGGGTTCGCGCCTGTTGGTGCAGGACGAAATCTACGACGAATTCGTCAATCGGCTGGTCGAGCGCGCCCAACGCATCCGCATCGGCAATCCGCAGGAAGACAACAGTGAAATGGGCCCGATGGCCACTGCGCAGCAGCTGGCGGTGGTCGAAGGTCTTGTGGCTGATGCCATCGCAGAAGGTGCGCGTTTGCGTACCGGCGGCAAGCGTCCGGCAGGTCTTGGTGAAGGCTGGTTCTACGAGCCGACGCTGTTCGAATGCGACCGCAATTCGATGAAGATCATGCAGGAAGAAGTGTTCGGCCCGGTGGCTTCGGTGATTCGATTCAAAGATGAAGCTGAAGCGCTGGCGATCGCCAACGACTCGCAGTTCGGCCTCGCCGCCGGCATCTGGACCCGCGATCTCGGTCGCGCCCATCGCCTCGCCCGGGATGTGCGTTCGGGGATCATCTGGGTCAACACCTACCGTGCGGTCTCGGCGATGGCGCCGATTGGCGGCTTCAAGAACAGTGGCTATGGACGCGAAAGCGGCATCGACTCGGTGCTGGCTTACACCGAACTGAAAACGGTGTGGATCAACCTCTCTCAGGCGCCAATGCCTGATCCGTTTGTGATGCGCTAGGAGTCCTGCGAAATGATCGAACCCGGCATTTACAAAGACGTGATGAGTTCGTTTCCGTCTGGCGTCACGGTGGTCACCACCCTCGATCCGGATGGCGGCATCGTCGGCATCACCGCCAGCGCCTTTAGCGCGCTGTCGATTGACCCGGCGCTGGTGCTGTTCTGTCCCAACTACGCTTCCGACACCTATCCGGTTTTGCGCGACAGCAAGAAATTCGCGATCCATTTGCTGTCCGCCGAGCAGACCGCCGAGGCCTATGCGTTTGCTGGTAAAGGCAAGGACAAGGCCAAGGATATCGAGTGGCATCTGAGCGAACTCGGTAACCCGATTCTGGCCAAAGCGACGGCGATCATCGAGTGTGAACTGTGGCGGGAATACGACGGCGGTGATCACGCAATCATCGTGGGCGCGGTGAAGAACCTGATCCTGCCGGCGCAACCGGTGACGCCGATGATCTACCACAAAGGCAAGCTCGGGCCATTGCCGACACTGGCCTGACAGAACAATGCAAAATCCTGTGGGAGCTGGCTTGCCAGCGATGAGGACTTAACATTCAACATCGATGTTGGCTGATAGTCCGCTATCGCTGGCAAGCCAGCTCCCACAGGGATTGAGGTGAGGCGAAGAATATGAATAACGAGAAGTACGAAAAAGGCCTGAAGATTCGCACCGAGGTGCTCGGCGAAGCCTACGTCCAGCGCTCCATCGACAACGCCGATGACTTCACCCGCCCCCTGCAGGAAATGGTCACCGAATACTGTTGGGGTCATGTCTGGGGCCGCGAAGGCTTGTCGCTCAAGGAGCGCAGCATGATCAACCTGGCGATGATCTCGGCGCTCAACCGTCCGCACGAACTCAAGCTGCATGTGCGCGGCGCCTTGCGTAACGGCCTGAGTCGTGAGCAAATACGCGAAATTCTGCTTCAGGTCGGCATTTATTGCGGCGTCCCGGCGGCCGTGGACAGTTTCCGGCTCGCCCGTGAAGCCTTCGCCGAAGCCGACGCCGAGGCCTCCAGTTAACCCCTCGGCTGTTTTGATGCCCGTCTGGCATGGACAGCCACAGTAAAGAGCGGACCCCATGAAACGCCAGCCACTCGACGACAGCTTCAAGGTCAATCGCAACCCCGTTACCCTGCGCGAAATCGTGCTGGATAAACTGCGTAGCGCGATCATGAATTTCCAGCTCATGCCGGGCGATCGTCTGGTGGAGCGCGATCTGTGTGATCGCCTGGGTGTCAGCCGCACATCGGTGCGCGAAGCCTTGCGTCACCTTGAATCCGAAGGCCTGGTCGAGTTCGCCGATGCCAAAGGCCCGCGCGTGGCAATCATCACCCTCGCCGATGCCGTCGATATCTATGAGCTGCGCTGCGTGCTCGAAGGTTTGATCGTCCAGCTGTTCACGCTGCGCGCCAAGGCCAAGGACATCAAAGCCCTGGAAAAAGCCCTCGACGAGAACCGCAAGGCACTCAAGGACGGCGAACTGCAACAGGTGATCGACTCGGTGCAGGGCTTCTACGACGTGCTGCTGGAAGGTTCGGGCAACCATGTTGCGGCGACTCAGCTGCGTCAGTTGCAGGCTCGCATCAGCTACTTGCGCGCGACCTCGGTTTCCCAGGAAAACCGTCGTGGCGCTAGTAATCAGGAAATGGAAAAAATGGTCGCGGCGATCAAGAGCGGCGATCCGCTGGCCGCGCATCAGGCCTGTGTTGATCACGTTCGCGCTGCCGCTGCGGTGGCACTCGACTATCTCAAGCGCAAGCAGGAAGAGACCGGGGCTACCCCGCCAATCACCCTGCCGATTGCGCTGAAAGAACCTCGTATAGGTCACTGATATGTTCAGCCCGAGCTATTGCCCGAAATGCGGTGGCCCTGACCTCAGTCAGCAGGTACCGCCGGGCGATACGCACGAACGCCTGATGTGTCGCGGCTGCGGCTACATCCACTACGTCAATCCGAAGATCATTGCCGGCTGCATCATCGAGCAGGACGGCAAATACCTCTTGTGCCAACGGGCGATTCCCCCGCGCCCGGGCACCTGGACGCTGCCGGCCGGCTTCATGGAAAGCGGCGAGACCACCGAGCAGGCGGCGCTGCGTGAAGTCTGGGAAGAAAGCGGCGTGCGTGCGGAGATTCTCTCGCCCTATTCGATTTTCAGCGTGCCGAAGATCAGCGAGGTGTACATCATCTTCCGCGCCATCGCGCTGGAGATCACCGGGCAGTACGGGCCGGAAACGCTGGACTACAAGTTCTTTGCGCCTGAAGACATCCCGTGGGAACAGATCTATTACCCGGCGATCCGGCAGATTCTCGAGCGCTATATCGAGGAGCGCCAGGCTGGGGTTTACGGGATCTACATGGGCAATGACGACAGCGGCAAGATCCACTTTATCCGCTGAAGACCGCATTCCCCCCTGCCTGATCGTTCCCACGCTCCGCGTGGGAATGCAGCCCGGGACGCTCCGCGTCCCTTCAAAAGCCGAACGCGCAGCGTCCGAAGAGGCATTCCCACGCGGAGCGTGGGAACGATCACTTCCGCGGGGTTCAGAGTGGGGCGATGCCTTCGACGATGATGATTTCCGCCTTCGCCCATTCCTCGCGGTAACTTTTCGCCTCCTGGTACGCCGCCGATTGGTAGCACGCCACGGCTTTTTCGTAGCTTTCAAACTCGATCACCACACTGCGTTGCGGCGTCCTGCGCCCTTCCATCGCCTCGCTGCGCCCGCCTCTCGCGAGAAACTTCGCGCCGAACTCGGCGAAGGCCGCCGGCGCGCGCTGGGTGTATTGGCTGTAGTGATCGGCATCGGCGATATCCACATGAGCAATCCAGTACGCCTTCATAGTGACCTCTTTGTTGATTTTGTATTATGGTATACCAATATATTTCCAACGAACCCTGAGAGTCCAGCATGGCCTTCAACAGCATCGAAGAAATCATCGAAGATTATCGTCTCGGCAAAATGGTCCTGCTGGTCGATGACGAAGATCGCGAAAACGAGGGCGACCTGCTGCTGGCCGCCGACTGCTGCACGCCCGAGGCGATCAGCTTCATGGCGCGTGAAGCGCGGGGGCTGATCTGCCTGACGCTGACTGACGAACATTGCCAGCGTTTGGGCCTTGAGCAAATGGTGCCGGCCAACGGCAGCGTGTTCAGCACAGCCTTCACGGTGTCGATTGAAGCGGCGGTTGGCGTCACCACCGGCATATCCGCCGCCGACCGCGCCTGCACGGTTGCCGCTGCCGTAGCCAAAGACGCTCGCGCCGAAGACCTGGTACAGCCGGGCCATATCTTTCCGTTGCGTGCCAAGGAAGGTGGCGTGCTGACCCGCGCCGGTCATACCGAAGCGGGTTGCGATTTAGCGCGTCTCGCCGGTTTCACACCGGCCTCGGTCATCGTTGAGGTGATGAACGACGACGGCACCATGGCCCGTCGCCCGGATCTGGAAGTGTTTGCACGCAAGCACGGGATCAAGATCGGCACCATCGCCGAACTGATCCACTATCGACTCAGCACCGAACACACCATCGAACGGATTGGCGAACGTGAGCTGCCGACGGTGCACGGCACGTTCCGCTTGATCACCTTTGAGGATCGCATCGAGGGCGGCGTGCATATGGCCATGGTCATGGGCGATCTGCGCCGCGAAGAGCCGACGCTGGTGCGCGTGCATGTGATTGATCCGCTGCGTGATCTGGTCGGTGCCGAGTACAGCGGGCCGAGCAACTGGACACTGTGGGCGGCGCTGCAACGGGTTGCCGCTGAAGGGCATGGGGTTGTGGTGGTATTGGCCAATCATGAGTCGTCGCAGGCGTTGCTTGAGCGCGTGCCGCAATTGACCCAACCGCCGCGGCAGTTCAGTCGCTCGCAATCGCGGATTTATTCCGAGGTGGGGACTGGGGCGCAGATTTTGCAGAATCTGGGGGTTGGCAAGCTGCGTCATCTCGGCCCACCGCTGAAGTATGCGGGGTTGACCGGGTATGACTTGGAAGTGGTCGAGAGCATCCCCTTCACCGAATAACCCACGTCGAGCACAAATCCAAATGTAGGAGTGAGCCTGCTCGCGATAGCGGTGTGACATTCAGCAATGATGTTGACTGATACACCGCTATCGCGAGCAGGCTCACTCCTACAGGGTTTTGCATTTCAAACTGATTCCTCTGAGCTTCCAAAAAACAGATTCGCCAGATAACCGGTAAGGCAAAGTGCTTGCACAAAGTTTGGAATACCATAATATGATATTCCATAGACCGGACACTCCAACGAACGTCCATCTACTGCTCCCGATAGGCGGGCAACAACGCAAGCCCGCTCAAAAACACAACAATGAGGGCGTAAAAATGGTGTTGAACAAAGCTGCAACCGCGATCTTTTTTGCGGGACTGCTCAGCGTCACCGGCCAGGCTGCAATGGCTGCCGACAGCGTGAATTTTGTCAGCTGGGGTGGAAGCACCCAGGATGCGCAGAAACAGGCCTGGGCCGATCCGTTCAGCAAAGCCAGCGGCATCACCGTGGTGCAGGACGGGCCGACCGACTACGGCAAACTCAAAGCCATGGTCGAGAGCGGCAACGTGCAGTGGGACGTGGTCGATGTCGAAGCCGATTTCGCCCTGCGCGCCGCCGCTGAAGGCCTGCTCGAACCCCTCGATTTCAAAGTGATTCAGCGCGACAAGATCGACCCGCGTTTCGTCAGCGATTACGGCGTCGGCTCGTTCTTCTTCTCCTTCGTCCTCGGCTACAACGAGGGCAAACTCGGCGCCAACAAGCCGCAGGACTGGAGCGCGCTGTTCGACACCAAAACCTACCCCGGCAAACGCGCCCTGTACAAATGGCCAAGCCCCGGCGTGCTCGAACTGGCGCTGCTGGCCGACGGCGTAGCGGCCGACAAGCTCTACCCGCTGGATCTGGATCGCGCCTTCAAGAAACTCGACACCATCAAGAAAGACATCGTCTGGTGGGGCGGCGGCGCGCAGTCGCAGCAACTGCTGGCCTCTGGCGAAGCGAGCATGGGTCAGTTCTGGAACGGCCGCATTCACGCCCTGCAAGAAGACGGCGCGCCGGTTGGCGTGAGCTGGAAACAGAACCTGGTCATGGCCGACATTCTGGTGATTCCAAAAGGCTCGAAAAACAAGGACGCGGCGATGAAGTTTCTGGCCAATGCCAGCAGCGCCAAAGGCCAGGCCGACTTCTCCAACCTGACCGCCTACGCCCCGGTCAACCTCGACAGTGTGGAGCGTCTGGATTCGACGCTGGCCCCCAACCTGCCGACTGCCTACGCTAAGGATCAGATCACTCTTGATTTCGCGTACTGGGCCAAAAACGGCCAGGCCATCGCGACACGGTGGAACGAATGGCTGGTCAAATGAAAATGGCGGCCACCGCGTCCCGTCCCTCCACTGCCACCGGGAGCGCCGCGAGCGCTGCCGGCTCGGCCCACGGAAAACAGGCGGTTGCGATGCAGCAAGCCCCGTCCCTCAGACAACGCTGGCGCGGCGCCGGCAACCTCGCACCGGCGCTGCTGTTCATCGGCCTGTTCTTTCTCGCGCCGTTGATTGGCCTGCTGTTGCGCGGCGTGCTCGAACCGACCCCGGGCCTTGGCAACTACGAACAACTGTTCGCCAACTCGGCGTATGCGCGGGTGCTGCTCAACACCTTTTCGGTGGCCGGGCTGGTGACGCTGTTCAGCCTGCTGCTGGGCTTTCCGCTGGCCTGGGCGATCACCCTGGTGCCGCGTGGCTGGGGTCGCTGGATCCTCAACATCGTGCTGCTGTCGATGTGGACCAGCCTGCTCGCCCGCACCTATTCATGGCTGGTGCTGCTGCAAGCGTCCGGGGTGATCAACAAGGCCCTGATGGCGATGGGCATCATCGATCAGCCGCTGGAAATGGTGCATAACCTCACCGGTGTGGTGATCGGCATGAGCTACATCATGATCCCGTTCATCGTGCTGCCGTTGCAGGCGACCATGCAGGCCATCGACCCGATGATTCTGCAGGCTGGTTCGATCTGTGGCGCCAGCCCGTGGACCAACTTCTTCCGGGTGTTCCTGCCGCTGTGCCGGCCGGGTCTGGCCTCCGGCGGCTTGATGGTGTTCGTGATGTCGCTCGGTTACTACGTCACCCCGGCACTGCTCGGCGGCGCGCAGAACATGATGCTGCCGGAGTTCATCATTCAGCAGGTGCAATCGTTCCTCAACTGGGGCCTGGCCAGTGCCGGCGCCGCGTTGCTGATCGCGATCACTTTGGTGCTGTTCTACTTCTACCTGAAGCTTCAGCCGGAATCCCCGGTTGGCGCCAGTAACGCGAGGTAAGCCGACATGCTCCTGACTCCCAATGCGATGAGCCGGCGCATGCGTTTCGGCCTCTACGCCACCACCGGGCTGATCGGTCTGTTCCTGCTGTTGCCGATCGTCTTCATCGTGCTGTTGTCGTTCGGCTCGTCGCAGTGGCTGGTGTTTCCACCGCCGGGCTGGACGCTGAAATGGTACGGCCAGTTCTTCTCCAACCCGGACTGGATGAACGCTGCAGCGGCAAGCCTCAAGGTTGCCGTGCTGACCACGATCTGCGCCGTGGCCCTGGGTCTGCCGACCGCGTTCGCGCTGGTGCGCGGGCGTTTTCCCGGCCGGGAAATGCTCTACGGCCTGTTCACCCTGCCGATGATCGTGCCACTGGTGATCATCGCCGTGGCGGTGTACGCGCTGTTCCTCAAGCTCGGTTACACCGGGACGATGTTCGCCTTCGTGGTCAGCCATGTGATCGTCGCGTTGCCGTTCACCATCATCTCGATCATCAACTCGCTGAAGCTGTTCGATCAGTCGATTGAAGACGCGGCAGTGATCTGCGGAGCCTCGCGTCTGCAAGCAGTGTTCAAGGTGACCTTCCCGGCGATTCGTCCGGGCATGGTCGCCGGCGCCCTCTTCGCCTTCCTCGTTTCGTGGGATGAAGTGGTGCTCAGCGTGATGATGGCCAGCCCGACCCTGCAAACCCTTCCCGTGAAAATGTGGACCACCCTGCGCCAGGACCTGACACCGGTGATCGCCGTCGCTTCGACGCTGCTGATCGGCTTGTCAGTGTTGGTCATGGTGATCGCCGCCGCGCTGCGCCGGCGCAACGAAATCAGCGCCTGAGCGCCCAGGAGTACGACATGAGTGCCGTGATCAAAGACGCATCCCAGCAGAACGACAAACCCCTGGTCAGCCTGCGCAACCTGAACAAGCATTACGGCGACTTTGCCGCCGTCGACAACATCTCGCTGGACATCAAGGACGGCGAGTTCCTGACCTTCCTTGGCTCCAGCGGCTCGGGCAAAAGCACCACGCTGTCGATGCTTGCCGGGTTCGAAACGCCGAGCAGCGGCGAGATACTCGTCAACGGCCAATCGCTGGTGAACGTGCCGCCGCACAAGCGTGACATCGGCATGGTGTTTCAGCGTTATTCGCTGTTCCCGCATCTGTCGGTGCGCGACAACATCGCGTTTCCCTTGGCGATTCGCAAACTTGCCGCAGCCGAACGTGACAAGCGTGTCGATGCGATGTTGAAACTGGTGCAACTTGAGCAGTTCGCCCATCGCCGCCCTTCGCAATTGTCTGGCGGCCAGCAACAGCGTGTCGCCATCGCCCGGGCGCTGGTTTACGAACCGCGCATTCTGTTGATGGACGAACCGCTCGGTGCGCTGGATAAAAAGCTGCGTGAAGACTTGCAGGACGAATTGCGCCAACTGCATCGTCGTCTGGGCATCACCATTGTTTACGTGACCCACGACCAGGAAGAAGCCATGCGCTTGTCGCAACGCATTGCAATTTTCAGTCACGGCAAGATTGTCGGTCTGGGCAGCGGATATGACCTTTATCAGAATCCGCCGAATGCCTTTGTCGCCTCGTTTCTGGGGAACTCGAACTTCCTCAAACTCAAGGCCCAGGGCAATGCAGCGGCAAGTTTTGAAGGGCAGTCGTTGTCGATTCGGCTGACGGCGGGATTGCACACCGATCAGGATGTATTGCTGATGGTGCGGCCGGAAAAAGCCTTGGCCTTGAGCGTACCGCAGGCGCTCAGCGAACCGCTGCCGTCGGGTTGGAACGAGGTGTCAGCGAAGGTCGTGGAAGTGTTGTTTCTCGGGGAAAGCCAGACCTGCAGCGTGGTCACCTCGGGCGGCACCTCGATGACGGTGAAGGCATTGTCCGCGGCCGGCATGCCGCTCAAGGCCGGGGATCCGGTGCGAGTGCGCTGGGCGACTGCCGACGCCTGCGTCTACACCGAGTGGACTGAAAGCGACCTCAACAAGGCTGCGGGTTCTCAATTAGAACGAGTCGTCTGCTCCCCCTCACCCCAGCCCTCTCCCTGAGGGAGAGGGAGCCGACCGAGGTGTCTTGCGTCTGACATCGACCTGAAAGATCAGTGGCGATTATGGATTCACTGAGCAGCTTTCAGGTCGGCATACCTCTCCAACATCCCCCAATCAGTCCCCTCTCCCTCCGGGAGAGGGCTAGGGTGAGGGAAACAGACGACGCGGTATCAAACAATAGCGCGGTAGCCTTCAATCTCATCCGGCCACGCCGTAAGAATTTCAAACCCGGTCTCAGTCACCGCGACCATATGCTCCCACTGCGCCGACAACGAGCCGTCCTTGGTCAGCACCGTCCAGCCATCCGGCATGTTCTTCACATGACGCTTGCCGGCATTGAGCATCGGTTCAACGGTAAATATCATTCCCGCCTTCAACTTCATTCCCTGATTGGGAAAACCGTAATGCAGGATCTGCGGCTCGTCGTGATACACCTTGCCGATCCCATGCCCGCAATACTCGCGCACCACGCTGAAGCCCTCCTTCTCCGCCAGCGTCTGGATCGCGTGGCCGATATCGCCCAAAGTCGCACCCGGCTTGACCACGCGAATTCCCGCACACATCGCCTCGTAAGTGGTCTTGATCAGATGCTGCGCCTCAGGCGTTGCCTCGCCGACCACGTACATGCGACTGGTGTCGCCGAACCAGCCGTCCTTGATCACCGCGATGTCGAGGTTGACGATGTCACCATCCTTCAACGGCGTGCCCGAAGGGATGCCATGACAGACCACATCGTTGACCGAGGCGCAGACGGTTTTCGGAAAACCGTGATAACCGACGTTGGCCGGCACGGCTTTCTGCACGTTGACGATGTAGTCGTTGCACAGCCGATCCAGCTCATCGGTGGTGACGCCAGCCTTGACGTGCGGCACCAGCATTGCCAGTACTTCTGCAGCGAGTTTGCCAGCGGCACGCGATTGGGCGATATCGGCCGGGGTGTTGATCTTGATCTGGTTTCTCATGCGCTGACGGCTTCCTGAGTCAGTTGTTGCAGATCCAGCCCACCGTTCTGCTCGGCGCGGATCAGCAAGCGGCAAATGGCGCTGTGGTCGAGGTTGGGATGCAGCTCGGCGAGCATGCCGATGCGCATCCAGTGCTCGGCCTGCGCGTTGATCGAGCGGCTGAGGGCGTTACTGGAGATGCGCAGATTCTCGTGCATGTCCTCTGAAATCTTTACGATGCCCATATATGAATCCAATACGATGTGTATATGGATCGTATATTAGCCAAGCTCTATGAGGAATTGCAAACCAACACCTGTGGCGGGTAATGGGGTGACGAATTTCAGGCAAAAAAAAGCTGCCGGAAATGGCAGCAAAAACTTTAAGAACACGCGATGTATTGAGCAAAGTGTAGGCGCCGGAAAATGACAGTGTCATGACAGCGGCAAATTCATTCAATCGCCCCTGTGTCGTCATCAGGATGTCATCAAGCCGACGGCAGAATCCTCGCAAACCGTCTTGAGCCTTCGACGGATGCTTTGCAAGGACTCCCATGAAAGAAGACGCCTCGCTGTTCGCCGCCATCGACCTGGGCTCGAATACATTTCGCATGATGATCGGCCAGTCGGTACGCAGTCGCAAAGGCCTGATGATTCAGGAAGTCAAAACCTTGCGCGAGCCGGTGCGTTTGTCCGAGGGCTTTGACGGTGGCGCACTGGATACGCTGGCGCTGAATCGAGGCTGGCAGGCATTGGCGCGATTCGGCAAGAAACTGCGCGGGTTCGACCCGGGTCGAGTGCGGGCAGTGGCGACCAGCGCAGTGCGCGAGGCCGATAACGCGCCGCTGTTTCTGGCCAGTGCCGAGCGGCATCTGGGTTTTCGCATCGACGTCATTTCCGGGCATGAAGAGGCTCGTCTGGTCTACGCCGGCGTGGCGCACACGTTACCGGGCGTCGAAGATATGCGCCTGGTGGTCGACATCGGCGGCGGTTCCACCGAACTGATTCTCGGCCAGGGTTCGCAACCGCTACTGACCGAAAGCATCGCCATCGGCAGCGGCACGTTAAGTACGCGATTCTTTCGCGGTGGCGCCATTTCTGCCGGTGCGCTGCAAGAAGCCGAACGCGTGGCCATCCTGCAATTCGAAAAAGTCGCCCGCCGCTATCGCGCTCAGGGTTGGCAGCAGACCATTGGCTCTTCGGGCACCGCGCGCATGCTCGCTAAAGTGCTGAAGGCCAATCGGCTCAACGACTTCGCTCAGGACGGTATTACCTACGCTGGCCTGTTGCGTCTTTCCTTGCTGTTGCTGAAGGTCAGCAACGTCCAACAGTTGAAGCTCGCCGGTCTGCAACCTCATCGCCAGAGCATCCTGCCCGGCGGGCTGGTGTTGATGCTGGCGGCTTTCAAGGTGTTTGGCATCTCGCAGATGGTGCCCTCCGAGCCGGGATTGAGGCTGGGTGTTCTGCATGGGCTGATGAGCAATCACTGACCTCTGCGCACTGCAGCAGATTCACTCGCTAATCAAGGCTTTCAAGATAGCGAGGACGCCCTTTCAAACCTCAATGACGCCTTCCTGTAATAGCTGATAAATGCGTCCCTCCTCCTCGCGGTTTTCGTTCTATCGTTAGATCGAAATGGCAGTATTTGCGGCCGACTAAAGGTTGCGACGGCCCCCTGTCTGAGCCTATGTTGCACGCGAGCTTATTCCCCGCGAATGGAACGCGATCAACACCACAAAAAAAGGTGAAGAAATGTCAAAGGATTCACGCCCTGCCGTACTTGGGCTGATCGGCAATACGCCGCTGGTACAAGTGACCCGCTTCGATACCGGCCTGTGCACACTGTTTCTCAAACTCGAATCGCAAAACCCCGGCGGTTCCATCAAGGACCGTATTGGTCTGGCAATGATCGATGCGGCTGAACGTGATGGTCGCCTCAAACCCGGTGGCACTATTGTCGAAGCCACGGCCGGCAATACCGGCCTGGGTCTGGCACTGGTCGGGCGCGCCAAAGGCTACCGCGTGGTGCTGGTGGTGCCGGACAAGATGTCCACGGAAAAAGTCCTGCACCTGAAAGCCATGGGCGCCGAGGTGCATATCACCCGCTCCGATGTCGGCAAGGGCCATCCCGAGTATTACCAGGACGTCGCCGCACGTTTGGCGAAAGACATTCCCGGCGCATTTTTCGCTGACCAGTTCAACAACCCGGCCAACCCGCTGGCCCATGAATGCAGTACCGCACCGGAGATCTGGGCGCAGACCGAACACGACCTGGATGCCATCGTCGTCGGCGTCGGTTCGGCCGGGACCCTGACCGGGCTGACCCGTTTCTTCAAGCGCGTGCAACCGGATCTGGAAATGGTCCTGGCCGACCCGGTCGGCTCGGTCATGGCGCAATACAGCCGTGACGGCTCGATGCTGACGCCTGGTTCGTGGGCGGTCGAAGGCATCGGCGAAGACTTCATTCCGTCGATCACCGATCTCTCCAGTGTGCGTCACGCCTATTCGATCAGCGATGAAGAAAGCTTCGATCACGCCCGCCAGTTGCTCAAGGCCGAAGGTATTCTCGGCGGCTCGTCGACCGGCACTTTGCTCGCCGCTGCGCTGCGTTATTGCCGCGAACAGACCGAGCCGAAACGCGTCGTCAGTTTTGTCTGCGACACCGGCACTCGCTATTTGTCGAAGGTCTACAACGACCAGTGGATGACCGATCAGGGCCTGTTGCAACGCAAGGGTTATGGCGACTTGCGCGACCTGATTGCCCGTCGCTTCGAGGATGGCCGGGTGATCAGCGTCGGCCCCGACGACACCTTGCTGACCGCGTTCCAGCGCATGCGTCTGGCAGACGTTTCGCAACTGCCGGTGCTGGTTGAAGGCAAGGAGCTGGTTGGCGTTATCGATGAATCCGACATCCTGCTGGCCGTTCACGAAGACGCTGCACGCTTCAGCCAATCAGTTTCCAGCGTGATGACCGATAAACTGCAAACGCTGGCACCAGGCGCTACCCTTGCGGAACTGGAATCGGTGCTCAGCCGTGGCCTCGTGGCCATCGTCGCCGACGCGTCGGGCTTCCATGGCCTGATCACCCGCACCGACATGCTCAACCAATTACGGAGATCCCTCGCATGAGTCAGCACGACAAGAATTCCCAAGGCTTCGCGACCCGGGTGATCCACGCCGGGCAAGAGCCTGACCCGACCACCGGCGCGCTGATGCCGCCGATCTATGCCAACTCGACTTACCTGCAAGACAGCCCCGGTGTGCACAAAGGGTTCGACTACGGCCGCTCGCACAACCCGACGCGTTTTGCCCTTGAGCGTTGCGTGGCGGATCTGGAAGGTGGCACCCAGGCGTTTGCTTTCGCTTCCGGGCTGGCGACGATTTCCACCGTCCTCGAACTGATCGATGCCGGTTCGCACATCATCTCCGGCAACGACCTGTACGGCGGCACCTTCCGCCTGTTCGACAAGGTGCGCCAACGCAGCGCCGGGCATCGTTTCAGCTACGTCGATCTGACCGATCTGTCGGCCTTCGAAGCGGCGCTGCAGGACGACACGCGCCTGGTCATCGTCGAGTCGCCGACCAATCCGCTGCTGAGCCTGTCGGATCTGGCCGCGATTGCGCGGATCTGCCGCGCACGCGGGATCATCAGCGTGGCCGACAACACCTTTGCCAGCCCGTACATCCAGCGGCCGCTGGAGCTGGGTTTCGACATCGTGCTGCACTCGACCACCAAATACCTCAACGGTCACTCCGACGTCATTGGCGGTATTGCCGTGGTCGGGCAGAACGCCGAACTGGCCGAACGCCTGGGCTTTTTGCAGAACGCGGTCGGCGCTATTTCCGGGCCGTTCGATGCATTTCTGACCTTGCGCGGGGTGAAAACCCTGGCGCTGCGCATGGAGCGGCATTGCAGCAACGCACTGGATCTGGCGCAGTGGCTGGAGCAGCAGCCGCAGGTCAACCGCGTCTACTACCCGGGCCTCGCGTCGCATCCGCAGCATGAATTGGCCAAGCGGCAGATGCGCGGTTTCGGCGGGATGATTTCGGTGGATCTGAACACTGATCTGGCAGGCGCACGGCGTTTCCTGGAGAACGTGAAGATCTTCGCTCTGGCTGAAAGCCTCGGCGGTGTCGAGAGTCTGATCGAGCATCCGGCGATCATGACGCACGCGACCATTCCACCTGAAACCCGCGCCATACTGGGTATCGGCGATGGTTTGGTGCGGCTGTCGGTGGGCGTCGAAGACGTCGAAGACCTGCGCGCCGATCTGGCGCACGCGCTGACAAAAATCTGATCAGGCAAGAACGACAAAGCCCGCACGATGCGGGCTTTGGTTGTTTGAGCAGGCGGCCAGTGCTGGTCTCTGGCTTACAAGGTTTATCAGGCTTCTCACAGTACCGGGCGAAATTGAAAAAGTAGTGCCTCGGCTGCTTCACACGGCGTAAGGGCTGGATCTCAGCGCGGAGATCTTTCTAACCGTGTACCCTTCGGAACGCGCCCCACGTCCCCTTGCTATCCGTTTGCGCATCAGTCTGCGTCTTCGCCTACATTCTTGAGCCTAGCAAAAGGCCGGAAGTCCGGGCTGGCGTTTTTAGACCGATTTCCTTCTTGCCCCTGCCTGCAAGGAAGTGAAAGGACTAATCGCTGATTGTCCCCTCGTCCCCCGGCAGGATGGGCAGTCGATGCCGATCCATACTGCTTCAGTCGCGTTTCCCAGTGTCATCGAAATCGTCGACACCCGTGCACTGAAGGGTTCACCCGTGCCAATTGCCAAACAGCTTGATCGCAGGCGCCGGCGCAGCGGACGGTGCTGATCGGGTTAAGGCCAACCGCCTCGCTTACTCCCGCGTAGGCGTCGGCTCTGATCGAGTCGCCTCGGCATTGATGACCGGCAGTTATTCCGACCAGTTCAACAGCACTCAGTAATACCTCTTTCGGCCCAACGGACGGCTTCGACTTGCCGTCTGTTCGGCGCCGCAGTAGCACATTTGTGCTAATCGACCGCTGCGCCACCCGACGCTATATTCCCCTGCAACCCCCGATGTTCCCCAACGTTGCCCTCTCGCAGCGTGCGGGATCGTTGTGCCTGGAAATCAGAACAACACCAAGGAAGAAACACCATGAAACTGCATACCCAGCTCTGCAAAGTCGCCGTTGTCGGCGCCCTCCTGATCGGCGTCGGCGGTTGCCAGACCGTCAAGCCCAGCGAAGCCAGCATGAAAGAGCGCGCGCAGACCGTCATCGGCAAACCAGTGTCGAAAATCGACAACGTCCGCAGCGACAGCACCCTCACCTACTACACCGCCTACACCCCGGCCGGTGAGTACAACTGTGAATTGCCCAGTGGCGCCATCATCGCGGTCGCGAGCATGGGCATCATGACGCCGCCGCTGTCCTGCCTGCCCAAAGGCGCCTCGCCGATTCCATTCCAATAATCCCACTTCCTCGGTAAAGGACTGCGTTCCATCATGAAAACCCTGATCGCAACACTCACCCTCGCCACCCTGTTCCTCACCGGCTGCGCCACACCGAAACAATGGGAAGCCACCGGCGGCAGCAAAAACGATGGCGTCGTCCAGGTCTCCTATGAACTGGGTCAATTCGAAAGCGGCCAGACCAGCGCCGAACAAGGCCTGACCGTCGCCGCACAACGCTGCAAGACCTGGGGCTACAAAAACGCCGAGGTCACCGGCTCGGAGAAAAACATCTGCCGCACCATGGGCCAGTACAACTGCCTGCAAACCACCATCACTCAGGACTATCTCTGCAAACGCTGATACTTGGCCCATGTAGGCGCAGCGTGCCGCAGCGCCTACAGCGTTTCCGCGACGGGCGCTGCTTGCCGGTCGCGCAGGGTTCGCAAGGTCGTGCGCAGCTCGGCCGGGCGTACCGGTTTGGACAGGATGGCAATTTGGCGGTCGTGCAAGGCCGCCTGTATTTTTTCGATGTCATGCCCGGTGATGATCATCGCCGGCACCGCCCAGCCGCGCTGGCGCCGCACATCGTCAATGCATTCGATGCCCGTGGCATGGGTACCGAGATCATAGTCGGCGACGATGATGTCGCAATCGGTGACCAAGTCGCGACCCGTCAGTTCGGCCTGCACCACACAGCCCCAACGCTCCAGCAACGCCGACGTGGCCATCAGCACGTTGCGATCATCCTCCACCAGACACACCTTCAACCCGGTCAGCAGACCGACTTGTCGCGCATCATCGCGACTGACTGATTGTTGCGGCGCAGCAGCCATGGGAAGTCCGGACAAAGTGACCGCCGTCCCGCGCCCCAGCCGTGAGCGCAGCGCGACCTCCAACCCGATCAATTGCCCCAGACGCTTGACGATCGACAGGCCCAGCCCCACACCCTCGACGTCTTTGTCACGTAGCTGGCGAACCCGGTAAAACTCCTCGAATACCTTCGGCAGATGCTCCTCGGCGATGCCATTGCCCTGATCGTAAATGACGATAGCCAGCCCGGCTGCGCGCCTGCGCACACCGATCAGCACCGGTCGCTGCGCGCCGTACTTGAAGCAGTTGGAAAGCACGTTCTGAACCATGGTCGCCAGCAGCGCCGGATCGGTGCGCACCCAGTATTCACAAGGTCGCAAACGCAACTCCACGCCCGCCCAGCGTGCCGCTTCGGCGTTCTGGCGAATCAGCTCCGCGAGCCATTCGCCCAGATGCACGGTTTGCAATTTCGGCAGGATCCGCCCGTTATCGAGGGTGTACAGATCGAGAATCGAACGGAACAACTGCGACACGTTGAGCAGTGAACGGTCGATGTTGTCGACCAAGCGTCGCTCTTCCTCACCCAATCGCGACTCACGCAAGCACGCAGTAAACAGGCCGATGGAGTGGATCGGCTGGCGCAGGTCATGGCTGGCCTGGGCGAGAAACCGCGACTTCTCCAGATTGGCCGCGACCGCTTCTTCGGACGCTTTGCGCGTGCGTTCAAGCAACAAGTGCGCATAAAACGGAATCACCGTACTGGTGATCATCAGCATCAACACCATGAATGGTTGCGCCTGCCACACAGGCGTCAGCCGATAAACCGCGAGCAACGCCAGCAATGCCAGTACCGTGGCAATCGCCAGATAACGCGAGCCGTAACGCATGCCGTTGCCGAGGTTGACCCAGATAATCACCGCGTACAGCGGCAATGCCGCTTCGCCACCGACCACCAGACCGAAGCAGGTGCCGGTGTAATCGTGGACCATGGCGAAAATCCGCCGTGCCGGATAATGCCCCGGCCAGCGCACAATTGTCTGGCGCAGCACAATCGAGGCCAGCAAAAACAGGCAGATATAGGTGACCACCGGCAGATAGGTATCGAAGCGCTGGGCCGGTAAGACGCCTAGTACGCCAATGTAAACCAACGCGATGCTGGCGATGATAATGCGCAGATTGGCCTGATCGAGCTCGGTGTTCTTCTCGAACTTCATGGTGAACGTCCTTGTGCCGCAATCGTCATAATCAGCACAAACCGACAGGCAATGCCCGCACCGGGTGCTAAGGTGCATGCCATCAGCAACACCCGGCCCAGGGAGGGTCACGCCATGACATGCCGAATTATCATAGCCGACGATCACCCGATGTTTCGCGAAGCGATGCTGCGCACGGTGCAGCGCCTGCTCCCCGACGCAAATATTGAACAGGCTGGCGACCTCGACGCCGTACTGGCGCTGCTGCCCTGTGGCGACGAGCCGGATAGCCTGATTCTGGACCTGCGCTTTCCCGGCCTGACCTGCGTCAGTCAGCTCGCCGAACTGCGTCGCCGCTTGCCGCGCACCACACTGATCGTGGTGTCGATGGTTGATGACGAGGCGTTGATCAGCGACGTCATGGCAGCAGGCATCGATGGCTTCATCGGCAAAAACATCGCACCGGACGAAATCGGTCAGGCGATCCTGGCAATTCGCGAAGGTGAAGTGCTGGTGAAGTTTGCACCGTCGGGCTTATTGCCGCTGGAGACCGGTGCGGCGCTCACGCCCCGTCAGCAAGAGGTGTTGCGGCTGATCGCGCAAGGCAAGACCAACAAGGAAATCGCCCGTGAACTGGATATTTCGCCGTTTACGGTGCGGATTCATGTGTCTTCATTGCTGCGCATACTGAACGTACCCTCACGTGCTGCCGCAGCGGTGAAGAGTCGCTCTCTGTAGGAGCTGCCGCAGCCTGCGGCAGCTCCTGCAAGTCAGCGTTATGGATCGACTTGCGCCATCAACTCAGGCACCGACTCCGGACGTTTCGCGTAGCGCTGCGCGAGCACCGCACACACCATCAACTGAATCTGATGGAACAGCATCAACGGCAGAATCAATACACCAATGGTGCTGCCGGCGAACAACACCTGCGCCATCGGCACGCCGGTCGCCAGGCTCTTTTTCGAGCCGCAGAACAGGATGGTGATGCGGTCTTCCTGGTTGAAACCAAACGCCTTGCCCAGCAGGGTCGACGCGAGCAACACCAGCGCGAGCAAGATACAGCAGACCACCACCAGCCCCAGCAGCTCGATGAGCGGAATCTGATGCCAGATGCCTTCGTTGACCGCCTCACTGAACGCGCCGTAGACCACCAGCAGAATCGAGCCCTGATCGACAAATTTCAGCCAGTTCTTGTTGCGCCCTACCCACGCACCGATCCAGCGCCGGGCGATCTGCCCGGCGATAAATGGCAGCAGCAGTTGCACGCTGATTTTCAGGATCGCATCGAGGGTCGAGCCGCCGTCGCCATGCACGTTGAGCAGTAGGGTCACCAGCAACGGCGTGAGGAAAATCCCGAACAGGCTGGACGCCGCAGCGCTGCAAATCGCCGCCGGGATATTGCCCCGCGCCAGCGAGGTGAAGGCAATCGCCGATTGCACGGTGGCGGGCAATGCGCACAGGTAGAGCATGCCCATGTACAGCTTGTCGCCGATCAACGGCGACAGCAGTGGTTTCAGCGCCAGCCCCAGTAGCGGGAACAAGACAAAGGTCAGGCCGAACACCAGCAGATGCAGGCGCCAGTGACCGGCACCGGCGATGATTGACTCGCGGGAAAGCTTGGCGCCGTGGAGGAAAAACAGCAGCGCGATGGCGATGTTGGTCAACCAGCCGAAGCCGACCGCGACCTGACCGCTGGCTGGCAGAAAACTGGCCAGCAGCACAACGCCGATCAGCGTCAGGGTGAAGTTATCGGGAAGGAATCTAGGGCGCATCATGATGTGTTCATCCGGGGTTGCCAGGGCGTGCCAGCGACTTTAACGTGACAGGGAATTACCGACTAACGCCGAAGAGCCTGCAGATGCCGCCTAAAGGACAGGACAAAAGCTTTCGACGCAGCATTCCCGGGCTGCCCAGCCTGCCGCGCCCGCTGTACGGGCGCACCGAATCGCTGCCCAATCGCGCGCTGACCCGGCGTCACAGCCATCCGTGGGTGCAATTGTCCTATGCGATTCAAGGCGTACTTGAGGTGCAGACCAGCGCCGGGCGTTTCGTTGCGCCGCCGGAACGCGCGGTGTGGATTCCGGCCGGCGTACCGCATCGGGTATTCAGTTCGCCGCACACCGAGATGCGCAGCCTGTACATCGATTGCAACGTCGCCTCGCGGCAGATCGAGCGCTGTCATGTGCTCGGCGTCAGCGATCTGCTCAGGGAGTTGATTCGCGCCTTCAGCCAGGTGCCGGTGGAATACGATGAGCGCGGCGCTCACGGGCGCCTCGCTCAAGTGATCCTCGATCAACTGGCCGACGCACCACACATCGACCTGATGCTGCCGCTGCCCCAGGACGCCCGTTTGCGCCAGATCTACCAGAGCCTGGAGCAACACCCGGAACAACAGACCACGCTGAGCCACTGGAGCGACAAATTCGGCGTCACCGAAAAGACCCTCACGCGTCTGTTTCTGCGCGATACCGGCCTGACCTTCCGTGCCTGGCGCCAGCGCTTGCGCCTGCTCGGTGCGCTGACGCCACTGGAGAAAGGCGAACGCGTCACCGACGTCGCGCTGGCCTGCGGTTACGATTCGACGTCGGCGTTTATCGCGGCGTTTCGCCAACAGTTTGGGGAAACGCCGGGGGAGTTTTTCCGTTGATCAGCGATCGGCCAGCGCTTCCAACAAATCGGCTGATGGCACGAAATACAGGCTGCCAGTCACCGCCGTGCTGAAATCCAGCAGCTTGTCGTAGTTGCCCGGTGGTTTGCCGACGAACATGTTTTCCAGCATCTGCTCCATCGGCGCTGGCGAACGCGCATAACCGATAAAGAACGTACCGAACTCCCCGGCTCCCGGCCGGCCGAACGGCATGTTGTCACGGAGGATCTTCACCTCCTCGCCGTCCGCTGTGGTGATCGTCGTCAGCGCACTGTGGGAGTTGCTCGGTTTGACCGAGTCATCCAGTTCGATATCGGACAATTTCTTGCGCCCGATCACGCGCTCTTGCGCCTCGACACTCAGTTCATTCCACGCACTCATGTTGTGTAGATACTTCTGCACCAGCACGTAACTGCCGCCGCTGAAGTCCGGATCCTCATCGCCGACGATGGTGAAGTTCACGGCTTTGCGCCCGACCGGGTTTTCCGTACCGTCGACAAAACCGATGATGCTGCGCATGTCGAAATAGCGGAAACCCTGGACCTCATCGACCACGGTCACGGCATCGCCCAGCGCTGCCATGATCTGCGTGGCCAACTCGAAACACAGATCCATTTGATCAGCGCGGATGTGCAGCAGCAAATCGCCGGGGGTCGCCGGGGCGTGGCGCCCGGCCGCGCCAAATTCGCGGAACCCGTGCAGTGACGCCGGTCGCGGGCTGCCGAACAGACGATCCCAGGCATTCGAGGAAAACCCGCAGACGCAGGACAGATTGCCTGCCGGTACGCGTTTGCCCACCGAGCGCACCAGCCCCGCGAGATCAGCGCACCAGCCTTTTACGGTGTCGTTCGCTGCGGTGCCGGCATTGAGCGTCGCGACGATAAAAATCGCGCTACTGGTGATCGGGCTGCACACCGCTTGAGGTTCCAGAGTGTCATCGGTCATCGCTGAAAGTACCGCTGCGCAAGGGGTGCGCCAAGGGCTCGCCCCGGTGAAAGAGGATGGGTCGGATCGCCGCTGGCGGCCGACACTTCGTTTTTAACGAACTCTGCCCCAGAAATAAACGATTTTTCTTTGCCGCGAACCCGTCGCTAGCATGGCTTCGTCTGACCCTCATCGAACAAGACAGGGAGCGCGAACATGCCAGCCACCCACATCAATATCGGCGAACCATGGATGTGGGGCGCCTTCATCGTTTTCGTTCTGGCCATGCTGGCATTGGACCTGTTTGTGTTCGGCGGACGCAAGGCGCATCGGGTGTCCGTGCGCGAAGCCTTGTCCTGGGTCATTGCCTGGTGCTTGTTGGCACTGGCGTTTGCGGCCCTGCTCTGGTGGTACCTGAACGGTACGTTTGGCGGTGAAATCGCGCAGCAGAAAACCCTGGAATTTCTCACCGGTTATCTGATCGAGCAGTCACTGTCGATCGACAACATGTTTATCTTCGTGATGATCTTCAGCTACTTCGCCGTGCCACCGGAGTTACAGCGTCGAGTGCTGCTGTACGGGGTGCTCGGGGCGATCGTGATGCGCGCGGTGATGATTTTCGCCGGCGTCTGGCTGGTCTCCCGGTTCGAATGGCTGCTGTATGCCTTCGGCGTATTCCTGATCATCACCGGGATCAAGATGCTGGTGTTTGCCGATCAGCAACCGGATCTGGACAACAACCCGTTACTGCGCTGGGTGCGCGGGCATTTACGCATTACCAGCGGTTTTCATGGCGAACGGTTTTTCGTCCGGCAAAACGGCGTGCGCTGGGCCACGCCGATGTTTCTGGTGCTGGTGCTGATCGAGGCGAGCGACCTGATGTTTGCGGTGGACAGCATCCCGGCGATCTTCGCGGTAACCACCGATCCGTTCATCGTATTCACCTCGAATATTTTCGCGATCATGGGCCTGCGGGCACTGTACTTTCTGCTGGCGGACATGGCTGAGCGCTTTCATTTGCTCAAGTACGGATTGGCGATTGTGCTGGTGTTCATTGGCGGCAAGATGACGCTGATGCCGTGGTTTCACCTGCCGGTGGAGTGGTCGCTGGCGGTGGTGGGAAGCGTGATTCTCGGCTCGGTGCTGTTAAGCCTGATGGTGAGCAAAAACGCACAACGCAACACGCAATGACACGTTTGAGACTGCTCGCGAAGACGTCGGGGCAGGCACATCCATGCTGAATGTGCCGCCCTCTGACTGACGATCAGTCCAGTCGCGGCACGGTGAAGCGGAACTCGCTGCCCTGCCCCGGCTCGCTTTCGGCGACGATTTGTCCGCCGTGAGCCTCGACAATACCTTGGGTGATGTACAAGCCGAGGCCGGTGCCGGTCGGGTTGCCTTCCTTCACCGTCCAGTAACGGTCGAACACGTGCGGCAGGTGCTCCTTGGGAATGCCCTCGCCGCTGTCACGCACGGTGAAGACGATTTCATCGCCAACGGACGTGGCATACACGCCGACCGTGCCCAGGCGCGGGGTGAACTTGATGGCATTGCCAACCAGATTCGACAGCACCTGAAACAGCCGTTCCGGGTCGGCATGGATGCGCAGATCCGGGTCAGCCGCGAAGGAAATGCTGATGTCCTTGTCCACCGCCAGCGGCGCGAGCAGCGCCTGCGCTTCTTCGAACATCTGGCTGACGTCGAGCTTCTGCGGCGTGATGCTGTAGCGCCCGGCGTCGATTTTCGAGGTGTCGAGGAGGTCTTCCAGCAGCGTGTTCATGCGCCCGGCGGCCTGTTGCATGGTGTCGATGGCCGTGGAGATGCGCCGCGAGGTGTGCGGGCCGTCGGAGCTGAAGGCCTTCTGCATCATGCCGCAGAGCATCGAAATGACCGTCATCGGATTGCGCAGGTCGTGGGAAACCACCGCCACCAGTTCATCACGGGCGCGCACCGCTTCCTGCTCGCGGCGCACCTGACGCGCCAGGTCGTTTTCCAGCGCTGAGCGGCGCAAGTCATTGGCCGCAAACACGTCGCCATGGCTCCACTTGGTGGAGATCCCGGCCATCTCGACTTTCCAGATTTCGAACGACGTACGCGGACGCAGGCGCAGGCCGGCATCGGAGTTTTCCAGATCCAGCGGCTTGCGCGGATCACCGCTCCAGTTGATGTTTTCCTTCACTTCCGGACGGAACCACAGCACGCCGTTGTCCACCGGTTTGGGCAGGCTCATGGCAAGCACGCCGCTGGCGACTTGCTGATATTGCGCGGCAGGTGGGAACACACTGGCCAGATGATGACTGGCAAAAACCGCCTCGCCGCTTTCCTGCAACCATTTGTGCAGTGCGCGGATCTCATCCGGCTCGGGGCAGTTGCCGTAACGGTGCAACTGCTTGTCTTCGATGATCGCGATACCGCCGGCATTGGCCAGCGCCATCAACACTTGCGGCTGATTGGCCAGACCATCGAAAACATTCTGCGGCGAATCGATCATCGCCTGATTGAGCTGCGCCAGTGCCTCGACTTTTTCCTCGCGTTGACGGCTGACTTCCAGCGCCTCCATCGCGCTGATCTGCAGCGACAGTACCTGGCCGATGGTCTGGCACGCGGTGCGCAGTTCATGCGGCACATGCAGCGGCTGACGATTGCCGCAACTGATCAGGCCCCAGAGTTTGTCGCCCTTGAGCAGGGAAATGCTCATCGACGACAACACCCCCATGTTCTTCATGTACTGGCAGTGGATCGGCGAAACGCTGCGCAGGGTCGCAAAGCTCAGATCCAGCGGCGTTTGCGTGTCCGGACGCAGCTTCGGCAGCAGCGGCACCGGTTGGTAGTCGGCGTTGGGGATGATCCGCAGCCAATTGGTGCGGTACAACTCGCGGGCCTGCTCGGGAATGTCCGAGGCCGGGAAGAACAAGCCATTGAACACTTCCATCGACGGATCGGACGCTTCGGCGATGACCTGGCCGTGGCCCTCCTCCTCGAAACGATAGATCAGCACGCGGTCATACCCGGTCATGGCCTGGATTTCCTTGACGCTGATGTCGTACAGCGCTTGCAGCGACGTGGCCGCTTGCAGACGCTGGAGCATCCGCCCCAGATTCGTCTGGTTGCCGGCGACATTGCGCGGCTGGAAGTTCTCGACGTGGATCTCCAGCTCCAGAATCAGTACACCCTGATGCCGGTGCAGCAAGCCTTCGAACGCGCAGCCGTTGAGATGGAAATGCAGCGGCGGCGCATCGAAAAACGCCGGTTGCTGCAAGGCCTCACGCACCTGGCCGGTGTGCTCGTCGCCGAGCAGGCTTTGCAGCGGTTGGCCGATCAGCGCCTCTGGCGTACGGCCCAGCAGGGTTTCGACGTTGGCGCTGACCTGAATGATCGCGAGCGCAGGCTCGCTCAGGGTCAATAACAAGCCGTGCGGCTGAATCGCGCCGGGAAACCGAATCGGCTCGTCGGCACAGTTGGCCAACAACTCTTCAAACGCTTCTTTGTCTTGCGGGGTCATGCCAGTACCTCCCGGCTCTCGAGCCAGCGCTCGAAACAGCTGAATGTGGTTTGTGCAGCTTGCACGACGGCTTCGCGTTCGGTGGCGGCCATTGGACGATTGCCCAGGTATTCGATGAAATCACGCCAGCGGCGGCCGGTGGCGGCACCGTAGATGTCGAGAAATGCCGCACCGTTGTCGGCTTCCAGGCCCAGGCGTGCGGAGATTTCCCGGCGCAGAATTTGCCCGCCCAGCGTTGCACCTTCGAGCACGTACAGCACACCCAGGCAGGCAGCGTTTGAGTCAATCAGCGGCAGTTGATCGCAGAACGGCTGGTTTTCGAGGATTTGAGGGGTAACGCCCAGTGTTTGCAGATCGCTGCGCAAAGTCTGGGTCTTGAGGCGTGGCGTCAGGTCGAAATCGTCGGGGACTGAACCACTGCGCTGCAAGGCGTTTTCCAGCGGCTGATAGAAGCCGTAATAAGCCTGCATCAGGCGCACGAAGGCGGGTGTATCGAGGATATCGGAGAAAAAAGGAAGGCGTTTTTCCAGTGCGATGTGCAGTTCGGCAGTGCCGGCTCGCAAATCCTGAAGCACCGGTGGCACATAAACTTCACGGGCCTTTGCTTGCATGTATATCGCTCTTGGTGGGGCCGCCTGGGGCCATTCGGGGTCGGTTGAATGTCGGGTGAAATGTTACACCGCAAACGACATTTCTGACCGTATGGATGGTTTTTTCTGACGAAACCATTGCCCTCGGACTTTTCAGAGTTCAGCGCTGCACAGAAAGTTCGATCTGATTGCCCAATCATCGACGGCTGCTGTTCCGCGACAGCGCTGCATGACTGTACGGGTCAGGCGCCGTAGGCCCGTGATAAAAATACGTCTCCCGTCACCGGAGCCCGCCACATGGATCTCGCCACGCTTTCGCTGTTTCTTCCGGCCTGTTTCGCCTTGAACATGGCCCCCGGGCCGAACAACCTGCTATCGGTCAGCAACGCCACCCGTTATGGCTTTCGTCGCGCCTGCTCGGCGGGGATCGGGCGGATTCTGGCGTTCGCCGGGATGATCGCCCTCGCCGGTGCCGGGTTGTCGGTGGTGCTGCAAACCTCGGAATGGCTGTTCCATGCGATCAAGATCATTGGCTCGGCGTATCTGTTGTACCTGGCCTGGCAATTGTGGCGGGCCAATACCGAAGCCGAGCAACAGGTGACGGGCGCGGCGGTCGGCTTCTTCGCGTTGGCCCGACAGGAGTTCCTCGTCGCAGCAGGGAATCCGAAAGCGATCCTGCTGTTCACCGCGTTTCTGCCGCAGTTCGTTGACCCTGCCCGGCCGGTGTCGGCGCAATTCGCCGTGCTCGGCGTACTGTTTCTACTGCTGGAATGGATCGCCATCAGCGCCTACGCGTGGATGGGCCTGCACATGCGCCGCTGGTTTTCCGAACCGCGCGGCAAGCGCCTGTTCAATCGTTGCTGCGCGGGGTTGTTGTCGGCGGCGGCTTCGGTGTTGTTGATGGCGAAGCGGGCCTAAGCCGCAGACGGGCCTTTGAGCTCCACCTGATTGCCGTCCGGATCGAAGCAGTACAACGATAGGCCGTAGCCCTCGGCACCGAAGCGGGTGGCGGCTTTTTCGACGTTGAGGCCGTGCGACTGCAAGTGCGCGGTCAACGCCCCTTCATCAAACGGTGCGATGCGCAGACAGAAGTGATCGACATTGCGCCGCTCGACACCGGCCGCCCCGCCGCCCTTGCGGCCGAGTTCGCCCGCCAGGTCGACGAGATCGATCATCGACGTCCCGGCGCGCAAGTGCACCAGACCCAGCGGTTCGTTGTGCTTGACCACTTCGGCGCCAAACACCTTGGCGTAAAAATCGATGCTGCGTTGCAGGTCCGCGACGCGCAGCACGATGTGATCAATATGTTGAATCGAAAACGGATGCATAAACCCACCTCCTCACACATTCGGCAGCTTCAACACGGTAGTCCAAGGGACTGCGAAATTCATTGTCGATTTTTCGGTGGAGCCATCGAGAATCTGGTTTTACTCTCAGCTCATGAACATACAAGCCGCTGTCCTGCCGCCCCACGCCGAGATGGTTCGCGCCATGCTCGAACGCGACACTGCCTATGAAGGCGTGTTCTTCACGGCCGTGAAAACCACCGGGATCTTCTGCCGCCCGAGCTGCACGGCGCGCAAACCGAAACCGGAGAATGTCGAATTCTTCGCCCATGCCGACGAGTGCATGTCTGCCGGTTATCGCGCCTGCCTGCGCTGCAAACCGCTGGACGCTGCGGCGATTGCGCCGGATTGGGTGCAACAGTTACTCGCGGCAGTCGAAGCGGATCCGGAAATCCGCTGGAGTGACGCGCAGTTGCTGACCAAAGGCATCGAGCCACTGAAACTGCGGCGCTGGTTCAAGCAGCATTTCGGCATGACCTTCCACGCGTGGCTGCGCACCCGCAGGCTCGGCATGGCGCTGGGCGGGATCAAGCAAGGCGCCTCGATCGATCATGCGGCTTTCGATTCCGGCTACGAATCCCTCAGCGGCTTTCGCGATGCGTTCCAGAAGTCATTCCACATCACCCCCGGCCGCGCCGCCAACAGTGAACCGCTGTTGTTCACCCGGTTGACCACGCCGCTGGGGCCGATGATCGCCATGGCTGAACGGCGTGGACTGGTGTTGCTGGAGTTTCTTGATCGGCCGGCGTTGACCCGGGAAATCGAGGAGTTGCAGAACCGTTACGGTTACGTGGTCGCGCCGGGGCAGAACGCACACCTGCAGCAGATTGAGCGCGAACTGGTGGAGTATTTCGCCGGCCGCTTGACGCGGTTCACGGTGGCTTTGCACCTGCCCGGCAGCGAGTTCGCCCGGCAGGTCTGGTCGGCACTGTTGCACATCCCCTATGGACAGACCCGCAGCTACGGCGCCATTGCTGCCGGTCTGGGCAAACCCGGCGCCAGTCGTGCGGTGGGCCTGGCCAACGGGCACAACCGTCTGGCGATTGTGGTGCCTTGTCATCGGGTGATCGGCGCGGATGGTTCGCTCACCGGCTATGGTGGAGGACAGCCGCGCAAGGCGTTTCTGTTGAGACTGGAAAACGCTGCGGTGCAGTTCACCCAACAACTGGCTTTCTGACGATTTGATTCAAACCACAAGAAGGGATTTCGATGGACGCGCTCGACACTCGGTTCCACCAATTGCACCAGCAAGACTTGCTGATCCTGACCAACGTCGCTGACGCCACCGGCGCGCGACTGGTCGAACATCTGGGCGGCAAAGCCGTTGCCACCAGCAGCGCTGCGGTGGCCTGGGCGCACGGCTACCCGGACGGCAACACCCTGCCCCTCGAACGTCTGGTTTCGACGGTGGAATCGATTGCCCGGGTGATCAGTATTCCCCTGACCGTCGACGTCGAGGCTGGTTATTCCGATGATCTCGGGCGCGTGGCCGAAGTGCTGGATGCGGTGATCGCCGCCGGCGCTGTCGGGATCAATATCGAGGACGGTTCCGCGGATCCCGAGCTGCTGGCGCGCAAGATCGAAGTGGCGCGACAAGTGGCCGACAAACGTAATATCCAACTGTTCATCAATGCCCGCACCGATGTCTATCTGAAGAGTCTGGTACCGGCCGAGGATCGCGTCGCCGAAACCCTGCGCCGCGCGGCGATTTATCAGGCTGCCGGTGCCGATGGCTTGTTCGCCGCCGGTGTCACCGCCGCCTACGAGATCGAAGCCATCTGCAAAGGCACTTCGATGCCGGTCAACGTGCTGGGCTTCGCCTGCCTGCCCTCGCCTGCCGAGCTGCAAGCGTTGGGCGTACGCCGCTTGAGCGCCGGTTCCGGCATCGCCGAGTTCCTCTATGGCGCGATGGACGGACTGGTGAAAAGCTTTCTCGCCACGGGCAAGCTCGATACCCACGACTTGAAGGCGTTCACCTACGGCGAAGTCAACGGCTTGCTGAAATAGCATGGCCGACACTTATCAAGCGGCCAGCACTTTTCTGGCCGCGCTCGATGCCGATTGGCAACAGCATGTCGCCGCTGTCGGCCCTTGCCTGCATCAGCCGCACCCGGCGCGCGATCCGTATGAATCGCTGGTGCGGGCGATTGCCTATCAGCAGCTGCATGCCAAGGCTGGCGATGCGATTGTCGGGCGGCTGGTGGGCCTGTTTCCCGGGCAATCGTTTCCGCGACCTGAACAAATCCTCGCGACGGATTTTGATCGAATGCGCAGTTGCGGCTTTTCGGCGGGCAAGATCGCGACGATTCAGGGAATCGCTCAAGCGACGTTGGAGGGTGTGGTGCCGGATTACGCGACGGCGCTGGCGATGGCGGATGAAGCGCTGATCGAGCGGTTGGTCAGCCTGCGCGGGGTTGGCCGCTGGACCGTGGAGATGTTGTTGATCTACAGCCTGGAGCGGATGGATATCTTGCCGGCGGATGATTTTGGCGTGCGTGAGGGCTATCGCCGGTTGAAGGGGTTGGCGGTGCAACCGACGCGCAGGCAAATGGTAGAGATCGGGTTGGCGTGGAGTCCGTATCGGACGGTGGCGGCCTGGTATTTGTGGCGGGTACCTAAGGTTTAGACCGCGTTATCGTTCATCGCTGGCAAGCCAGCTCCCACAAGGTCGGTGGTGAATATAGAGTCCTCAAGCAATACAAGTCCTGTGGGAGCTGGCTTGCCAGCGATGGCGGTGGGTCAGATGACATTGATTCAAGCTGCGCCGACGCCTTCGCGAGCAGGCTCGCTCCCCACCTTTGGAATCGATTCCCCTGTGGGAGCGAGCCTGCTCGCGAAGGCGTCATTCGATTCAACACCCTTTCAAAGGCCGGATTTCAAACGGCTGAACGCACGGATCAACGCCCGATTGAACGCCTTGCCATTGTCATTCTTGCTGTACAGCGAGGTCCGCACCGGCTCGGACGGATACGTCCCCGGATCATTGCGAATCGCCGCATCCACCAACCCGTCCGCCGCCGTGATCGCATTGGCGTAGTGGATGGTGTCAGTGATCGGCGCAATCACCTCCGGCGTCATCAGGTAATCCATCAACGCCAGCCCGGCCTGCGGGTGCGGGGCATCCTTGGGAATGACCATGGCGTCGAACCAGATCAGCGTGCCCTCCTTCGGGATCCGGTAACTGAGCCTGAACGGTTTGTTGGCCGCTTGCGCCTGCCCTGCCGCGATGGCAACGTTGCCGTTCCACGACATCGCCACGCAGGTGTTGCCGTTGGCCAGATCGCTGATGTTCAGGTCGTTGTCGAAGTAGCGAATGTACGGACGGATCTTCGCCAGTTGCTGCTCGGCGAGTTTCAGGTCATCGAGGTTTTGCCGGTTGATGTCCAGCCCCATGTATTTCATGACGGCGGCAAACACTTCGTTGGGATCGTTGAGCAGGCTCACCCCACAATCGGCGAATTTCGACACCACTGCCGGATCGAACAACATCGCCCAGCTGTCGGTCGGTGCATTCGGCAGGCGCTGCTTGATCGCCTCTTCCTGATAGCCCACACCGGTGGTGCCCCACGCATAAATTCCGGCATAACGGTTACCCGGATCGAACACCGCCATGTGCTGACGAAACTCCTCACCTACGCCAGCAAAATGCGGCACCCGTGCCTTGTCCAGCGGCTGAATCGCACCGCTCTCGATGGCGCGCGACAGATGCTGGCCGGCGGTCAGTACCAGGTCATATCCGCTGCGCCCGGTGAGCAGTTTGGTCTCCACCGTTTCCAGTGAATCGAAGTGATCGGCGACCACATGAATACCGGTTTTCGCCTCGAAATTCTTCAAGGTATCCGGCGCCAGATACTCACCCCAGATGTACAGATTGACCACCGGTTGCGCGGTGTCGGCGGCCTGCACACACAAGGGTGCAAGCACCAGCAACAACGCTTGAGTCAGTTTGTGCAGGCCCATCATCACACTCCCTTTTTGTGGTCAGGCGTGCCGGCGTATTGCGGCATGGTGATGCACGCGACATTGCCACCGCCGAGGAGGATTTCCCGGGAGTTTTCGATGCCGACGATTTTGTGTTGCGGAAACAGCTCGGCCAGGGTCGCCATGGCCACCTTGTCGTTGCGATCACCAAACAGCGGCACCACGATCGAGCTGTTACCGGCGTAGTAATTGATGTACGACGCACAGATTTTCGTGCCGGCCTGACGGGTGTGGGTGCTGTCCTGCTGGTCGAGGCCTTCGGCTTCTTCGGCGGTCCACTCCAGCACATCCGGTTGCGGCAGTTTGTGCACGATCAACTCGCGGCCACGACTGTCGCGAGTGCTGCGCAGGATGTCGTACGCCTCTTGATAGATCTCCCACTGCGGATCGTCGCGGTTTTCGGTCCATTGCAACACCACTTCGCCGGGGCGGACAAAGCACGCCAGATCATCGACGTGACCATCGGTTTCGTCGAACTTGCAGCCCCGAGGCAACCAGATCACTTGCTCGGCGCCGAGGTAGTCGGTGAGCCTGCGAGTGACTTCTTGCTTGCCCAGATGCTGGTTGCGATTACGGTTGAGCAGGCACTGCTCGGTGGTGAGAATGCTGCCCTGACCGTCACTCTGGATGCCACCGAGCTCGGCAATCAACGGTGCGCGATAACGGTCGAAACGTTCGATCTCAAGGATCTTGCTGGCGATCTGATCGTCCTTGTCCCACGGGTAATACAGTCCGCCGTCAAGTCCGCCATAGGCGTTGAATTCAAAGTCGACACCGCGCACTTCACCGCTCTGGTCGTTGACCACAAAACACGGGCCGCTGTCGCGAAACCAGGTGTCGTTGCAGGTCATTTCCACTACGCGCACTTGCGGCGGCAACTGGCGGCGGGCGGTGGCGAATTGCGCGGCGGAGGCGCACACGGTGACCGGTTCACTGTGGGAGATGGCGGTGACGATCTGCACCCAGACTTTCTGCGCAGGCTTGGCGCCGTTGCGCCAGACATCGGTGCGCTCAGGCCAGCCGAGCCAGCAACCGGACTTGGCTTCGAATTCGCCGGGCAGACGGAAGCCGTCGTGTTTCGGGGTGGAGTCGAGCAAACGTGCCATGGTCAAACCTCGTCTTCGCGATGGGAATGACCACAAGGTACGGTCGCAGGTAGCACGCTCGCCAACGATGATTACTACGGGACAGTTGAATTCAACTCATCAATCGGCCAGTTGATCGTTGAACCATTCCAGCATTTGCGCCACGGCCGGGCGCTCCAGGCGCACACGCTCGCAGACCAGCACGTATTGACCCAGCGCGGTCATGCTTGCGGTGAACGGCCGCACCAGCCGGCCGCTCTGTAAGTCTTCCTGCGCGGTCAGGTTGTCGCCCATCGCCACGCCCTGCCCTTGCACAGCCGCTTCCAGCGCCAACCCGGCGTGAGCGAAATACAACTGGCGCTGCGGGCGTTGGTCACCGGCGTGGCTGGTCAGCCAGGCGGTCCAGGTCTTGCCGTCCTGATCGTCGTGCAGCAGACAGTGTCGGGCGAGATCCTTCGGCGTTTTCAACGTGCCCTGGTTGAACAGGCCGGGGCTGCACACCGGAAAGAATTGCAGGGCTGGCAACGGCCGGACGAAGTAGGCGCTGCTGTCCGCCGGGCCGGTGCCGTAGGTGATGGCCAGATCGATGTCTTCGCCCGGCGCGCTGGCGTCGATGGGTTGTTCGTAAAGGTGCAAGGTGATGTGCGGATAGCGCGCATAGAAATCACTGAGGCGACTCATCAACCACTTCTGCGCAAGCTCAGCGGTGACGGCCAGACGCAACACGGCAAGCGAAGACGGGTCGCGCAGTTCATCGCAAGCCTCGCCGATCAGTTCGAAGGCCTGTTGCAGGCTTTGCATCAGGCGTCCGGCGGCGATGGTCGGGCGAATTTGTCGGCCTTCACGGATGAACAGCGGGACGCCGAGTTGTTCTTCGAGCTGGCGAATCTGATGACTGACGGCACTGTCGGTGACACACAACTCGGCGGCGGCCCGGCCGAAATGCGCGTGGCGGGCGGCACATTCAAAGGTGCGCAGGGCGGGCAGTGAGGGGAGTCTTCGCATGAGGGGGATCCGCTTTTTTTGGGCCATGCTGACTGGGCCGAGGGCGTGCGTCCAGTTTGGTCGACTGTATCGCACTGTATATCGCCCCACCGCAGACACACCAAGCTCACAATTCCACCCGCCCGCGACACATCGTCGATACACCCCAAAGCTCAAATAACCCGGTCGATTCAATTCCCCCATCGTCCGGAGACTCATCATGACCACCAACCTTTCAACCGCCACCCAAGCCGTACACCTGAACCTCGACCGCGCCGGCACCTGGCTCGCACCACTGACCCTGCGCCTGTTCATCGCCTGGGAGTTTTTCGAATCAGGACTGGAAAAATTCAACGGCCAGAACTGGTTCGAGGACATTCAGAGCCGGTTCCCTTTTCCCTTCGATCACTTGCCGGCGACGTTGAACTGGGAACTGTCGATGTGGGCCGAACTGATCGGCGCGCTGGCGATTCTGGTCGGCCTCGGCACGCGGATCTCGGCGGTGGCGCTGATCGTGGTGACCGTGGTCGCCACCGCTGCCGTGCACTGGCCTGCCGACTGGTCATCGCTGAGCGAGCTGGCCCAGGGTTACGCGATCACCAACAAGGGCTTCGGCAACTTCAAGTTGCCGGCGATTTACCTGGCAGCCTTGGTGCCGCTGGTATTCGCCGGGGCGGGCAAATTGAGCGTCGATGCGTGGCTGGCGCGGCGGTTCTGGAATCGCCGCGCCCGTTGAGGCTCAATGTGCCCGATCGAGTCCGGCCAACAACGCGTTGTCACGGCTGTAGATGTCTGGCGAGTAACGCACGTGGCCGGCGTTGTCGACTTGCACGGTCCAGTAAGTCATCAGGATCGGCACTGGCGCCGACAAGCGAAATTCATGGGTGGTGCCGGTGGCGAGCAACGTCTCGGTTCGGGCCTTTTCTGCCGGGCTCAGCAACAAGTCGCGCAGTTGCATCGGGTGCTCGACCCGTACACACCCCGAGCTGAACGCCCGTGGCCCCTTGTCGAATAACGCTTTGCTCGGCGTGTCGTGCAGGTACACCGAAAACGGATTGGGGAAGCGGATGACCATTTGCCCCAGCGGATTGCGCGGCCCGGCGTCCTGACGCAGGAGGATGTTGCCCGGGTTGTCCCAGTCGATATCCGCCGCCGCCAGCGGTTGCCCGTTGGCGTCGAGCACTTGCAGATTCTGCCGACTGAGGAATGTCTGGTCCTTGCGGATCGCCGGCAACTTGTCTTCCTTCCAGATGGTCGGCGGCACGGTCCAGGTCGGGTTGAGGGTCAATCGCGTGACACGGGATTTGAGCAACGGTGTCTGGCGCTCGGCACGGCCAACCTGGGTACGGGTCTGCCACACCGGCTGGCCGCGCTGATACAGGGTCAGTTCGGCGGCGGCGACGTTGACCAGCAAACCATCGGGTTCCATGTCCTGGGCCAGCCAACGGAAGCGCTCGAGATTGACCCGCAGTTGTTCGCGGCGGGTCAGCGGGCTGATGTTGAGTTCGGCAATCGTCCCCGGCCCGACCACGCCATCCGCTTGCAACGAATGGTTGGCCTGAAAGCTTTTCACCGCGTCCACCAGCACGCCCTCGTAGGCATTGCCGGGCGCGCCGGCGGCGTGGGTCAGATAGCCTTCGCTGTACAGACGTTGCGCCAGTTCCGGCACGCGTCTGTCTTCCATCGACGGGCGCAGCAGCGGCCCGTTGCCCACCGATTGCCATTGCGGCAAGGCCTTCAGCCGTTGCGTGGCGTAGAGCTGACGCAGGTTCTGATACTGCGCCAGGCGCGGGCGGGCCAGGTCGAATGCGGCGGGGATGTCATGCATGCCCGGCACAGCAATGGCGAGCAGTTCGGCCTGACGGTCGCGCGGTGCCTCGTCGGCGTGCCACAGCGGTTCGAAGTGCGATTGCAACAGGCGTCCGTAATGCAGATCCTGCAGGGCTTGCAGGTAATAGCGGCTGATGTCGATATCGGCGCACAGCTCGCCGTCCTGCGGAGGATTCGTCGCAACCGGGTAGCGTTTCGGACTGAGGCCATCATCGGCCAACAGCTGCAACTGCCCCTGCAAGGCTTGCAATCGTCCGGACTCGCGTGCCCACACCGGCATCCAGTCCTGCTGTTGGTAAAACGCTTGCAACTGTTCCAGCGCCGGGCCAGCCAGGTGCGCGGCAATCGCCGGACAGGCCTGCGGCAGACTGATCAGCACGGCCTGCAAAGGGCTTTGCGGCTCGACTGGCATTTCTGCCGGCGGCGTCGGCAGTGTCTGCAACGGCGGCAGCGGTTCATCGGCACAAGCGACAAACGGCGCAGCGAGCAAACAAATGCTCAAGTAGCATGCGTACTTTTTGAACAACTGCTTTACTCCAATCCATGGCCTTCTTGATGATGGCCAACCTTACATCAGGTGCGCTGAACAGTCAGGCTCGATCTGCGAGCTTGCAGGTTACGACTGGGAGTCAGGAGCCAAAGTGCCAAATAAGTAGCAAGTGAGGACACTTTATAAATGTTGACGTTTCTGCGCCGACTTCTGCTGACCACCGCGACCCTTGTCGCCGTGACCAGCCCAGCTTTCGCCGCCGGCAAACCATCGCCGGTTCTCTTCACCAGCCTCGCGCACGCCGCGCCAGAACTCAATCCCCAGGCGCTGAAAGGTGCCTTGAGTGCCATGCAATGTGCGGTCAACAACGGCGCGAAGCCGTCCCGTCATCTGGCAATCATCGATTATTCGCAACCGTCCACCGAACGTCGCCTTTGGATCTTCGACCTCAACCGGAAAAAACTGGTGCTGCGCGATCTGGTCGCCCACGGCTCCAACTCCGGGGAAAACTTCGCCACGCAGTTTTCCAATGTCGAAGGCAGTTATCAGTCCAGTCTCGGCCTCTTCCGCACTCAGGAAAGCTACAGCGGCACCCACGGTTATTCGTTGCGCATGGACGGTCTGGAACCGGGCTTCAATGACATGGCTCGCGATCGCGCCATCGTCATTCACGCCGCCAGCTATGTGAACCCGTTATGGAGCAAACGCCAGGGCCGCATCGGTCGCAGCCAGGGTTGCCCGGCCGTTCGGCCACAGATTGCGAAGCAGGTGATCGATAAGCTCAAGGACGGTCAGTTCATGTTCTCGTGGTACCCGGATCAGCGCTGGCTGAAAAAGTCGCCGTATCTGAACTGCCAGCCGCAGCAAGTAGCGAGCATCCTGAGTACCCACGCCAGCTAAGGCGCAAGACACACTGAGAGCTGGCTTGCCAGCGAAGGGGCGGCGCAGTGGATTCTTCATCGACTGCCCCGCCGCCATCGCTGGCAAGCC
>NZ_JBYSZA010000023.1:0-16208 GCF_058786735.1 Pseudomonas sp. FW305-7 | reverse complement strand
CCCAGCTCCCACAGGGTTTCGTGATGTTCCCGAAATCTGCATGCACACTGTAAAAACTGTGGGAGCTGGCTTGCCAGCGATGACGGTGGCTCAGTCAACATCAATATCGATGTCTGACGGCCTCATCGCAGGCAAGCAGTTCCCACTGTTGATCTGGGTTCGGCTGATGATCAGGGCCATGATCATCAGAGCCGTGGCGACGCCGAAGGTGATGTGCAATCCGCTGGCAATGACATCGGCCGGGGCCTGAGTCGGCCCCCCGGTGGCCACGGCAAACACCGCGCCCATCGCCGCCGCCCCCGTGATCAGGCCCAGATTGCGCGCCAATCCGAGCAGCGCCGACACCACGCCGCGCTGATCCTGCGCCACCCCTGCCATCAACCCGGTATTGTTGGCCGCCTGGAACAGCGCGTAACTGATGGCGACCACCGCCACTGGCAATAAATAAGCAGGCAGCCCGAAACTCATCGGCAATAACGCCAGTAATCCGCAGCCGCCAATCAATCCGAGCAAGGCCCCAGGCACCACCCGCCGCGCGCCAAAGCGATCCACCAGACGACCGGCGGGCACGCCGCTGAGCGCCGACAACAACGGCCCCGCCGACAACGCCACCCCGACCATGGCACTGCTCAGACCCAATCCGCGACTCAGGTAAAACGGCCCGACTACCAGTGTGGTCATCATCACGGTCGTCACCAGCAACGTCAGCAGCAGACTGCCGCTCAGGCGCAGATCGGCGAACAAGGACAGACGAATCAGCGGCGCCTTGGCTCTCATCTCGACAATCACGAACACTCCCACACCGCACAGACTGACCAGCAGCAACGCCAACGTGAAACCTTCAAGCGTCATCGCCAGTGCATAGGCGGCCAGCGTCAACACCAGCACCCCGGAACCGAGATAATCAAATGCAACCCTCGTGCGTGCCGTTCGATCTGCCGGTAGATAGCGATACACCAGCCACGCATTGAGCAAACCCAATGGCACGTTGAGCAGAAATATCGACTGCCAACCGACATGCGCCATCAGCAGCCCACCCAACGACGGCCCGAGGGTGGTGCCGGTGGCTGACATCGTCGCCAGCAACCCCATCGCACTGCCCGCCCGCGTTTTGGGCACTGCATCGGAGACCAATGCCACCGTTAACGCGAACATGATGGCCGCTCCCACGCCTTGCACCGCCCGTGCGCCGATCAGCCAGGCCAGTCCCGGGGCCAGCGCACAAGCCAACGAAGCGCTGGTGAAAATGCCGATCCCGATCAACAGCAGGCGGCGCCGCCCAAAGCCGTCACCCAGACGCCCGACGCTGACAATCAACGTGGTGATCGCCAACAGGTAGGCCAGGACAATCCACTGCACCTGCTGAAACGTCGCCTCAAACGCCGCCGCCAGCACGGGCAACCCGGCGTTGGCAATGCTGGTGTCCAGCGACGGCATCAACATTGACAGCGCCAGACTGGTCAACGCCCAGCGGGCGGTGGTGCTCAAGGATTCTCGGGACATGGGGCGCTCACGCTGCAAGTTCATGCGCCATAGCTTGAGTCTCGACAACACAAGGCGCAAGACGCATGCTTTGCACTTGATACCTGCACGGAACGCCATGTCATGTCTGTACCGGATCTGAATCTGTTGATCACCCTCGACGTGTTGCTGCGCGAAGGCAGCGTTGCCCGCGCTGCCAAATCTCTACGCCTGAGCCCCTCGGCGATGAGTCGCGCGCTGGCCCGTTTGCGCGAAACCACCGGAGATCCTTTGCTGGTCCGGGCCGGTCGGGGTCTGGTGCCGACGCCGCGAGCGCTGGAACTGCGCGAGCGCGTCAGCCATCTGGTGCAGGAAGCCGAGGCGGTTTTGCGTCCCGCCGAAGTGCTCGATCCTCGCCAGTTGCACCGTACGTTCACCCTGCGCAACACCGACGGTTTTGTCGAAACCTTCGCCGCCGCCCTGCTCGCGCGCATCGCCGAAGAGGCACCCGGCGTGCGCCTGCGCTTTGTGCAAAAGGCCGACAAGGACAGCACGCCGCTGCGCGAAGGCCGCGTCGATCTGGAAACCGGGGTGGTCGATGACAGCACCGATCCGGCGCTGCACAGCCGCATCCTGTTTCAGGATCAGTGGATTGGCGTGGTGCGTGAGGGGCATCCGTTGAGCACGGGGAAAGTCACTGGCAAACGCTTCGCCGGCGGCCAGCACATTCTCATCTCACGACGCGGACGCAGCAGCGGCCCGGTGGACGAAGCGTTACTCGCCGTGGGGCTGACGCGGGATATCGTCACTTCATTCGGCGGGTTTTCGGCGGCGCTGACGCTGGTGCGTGAATCCGACCTGATCGCCACCGTTCCCGAACGTCATACCAGCAAGCTGCGCACGGGCCTGCACAGTTTTGCCCTGCCCTTCGAGATGCCGGCGATCAGCGTGTCCATGCTCTGGCATCCGCGCATGGACGCCGACCCCGCGCATCGCTGGTTGCGCAATTGCGTGCGGGAAGTCTGCGCCTAGCGCGCATCGCCGCCGGCAGGTTTATAGAAGAGGAATTTTTTCGTCTCGGCGGTTTTCCGGTATTCCCTGGCCCAACTCGGATGCACGTTGCGGTCATGGAAATACAACGCGCCGTTGGTGCGATCCTTGAGCTGGCGGTTCAACGCCTTGCCGGCGATTTCCTTGGCCAGCGCGTACTCAGCGTCTTCCTTGACCTGATCCGGACGCCCGTCACACCACCAGGAAAACTGGCAGCTTTTGCTTTCCGAACCTTGCTTGACCACAGCGCAAACGGTGTCGGGAAAACCTTCATGGCCGAGGCGGTTCATCACCACACTGGCCACGGCTTCCATTTCCGGGGTGTCCTTGCCTTTGGCTTCCCAGTAGATACTGCGCGCCAGACACGTGATCGGATCATCCAGCGGCGCGGCGCCGGCCGGGTCCACGGCTTGTACTTCGGTCGGAGTAATCGCCTCGGACTTGGGCGCCGGGGCCGTGCTGACTTTGTCCGCCGCTTTCTCTTCCAGCACCTGGGCTTTCTCTTCAGCCTTGGCCTTGATCGGCGCTTGATCGGTGGCCAGCGCAGCGCTGGCCAACAGGGTTAATGCGAAACAGCCAGCCAACCATTTCAATCCCATGTCTGTTCTTCCGGCAGGGCCCGAGTCGGGCAAGGTGTTACGTCGGGGAAACACCCGGATTCCGGGGATCTTCGGTGAGTGTAGACGGCAAATCCGGGCAAAAAGTTGCGCGAAAAAAACGCCTGATAAAGAAAAAGGCATTGCACTCACCGGGGGCCTTTCGCGCATCATGGGCGCATTCAGCTCAAGGGAGATTTCCATGCGCTTCATGCCATCCGTTTTGCGTTGCGCCGCGTTGTCCGCAGGCGTGTTGCTGGCTATCCCGGCCATGGCCGGCGATGAGTCGCAACTGATCGAGTCGATCAACAGCTACCGCAGCCAACCGCAGCGCTGCGGCACTCAGGCGTCGAATGAACTGGCACCGCTATCAGCTGATCCTCGGTTGAGGTTACGGGCAACTGGCGCTGTCGATCTGCAACAGGCCATGGCCAGCGCCAGTTACCCGATGGTCAATGTCCAGGCGATTACGCTCAACGGCCCGCGTGATGCGGCGTCGGCGATGAAAGCGATTCAGGAAAGTTTCTGTCAGGTGGTGCTCGATCCGCAGTTCGTCGATGTCGGTGTCAGCCGTGACGACCGCGACTGGCGCATTGTGCTGGCGCGGCCGTTGCTGACGGCGAAACTTGGTGATGCGCAAAGTGAGGGGCAGAAGCTGCTGAGTGAACTCAATATCGCCCGCAGCCAGCCGCGTCAATGTGGCGGCCAGGCCTTCGCCGCCGCAGCACCGCTGGCCTGGAACGCGAGCCTGGGCACCATCTCCCAGGATCACAGCCGCGACATGGCCAACAACAATTACTTCGACCACAAGGACCGCGACGGCCGCACCCCGGGCGATCGCGCTGAACTCGCCGGCTATAGCGGACAACTGGTAGGCGAAAACATCGCCGCCGGGCAAGACACCGTACACAAAGTCGTCGAAGGCTGGCTCGCCAGCCCCGGCCACTGCGCCAACCTGATGAACCCGCAATACAAGGAACTCGGCGCCGCGTACGCGACTGACCCGAAAAGCAGCGCGGGGATCTATTGGACGGCGATGTTTGGTGCGCAGTAAATCTCAAGCTCACCACTAGACCTGTGTGAGCTGGCTTGCCTGCGATAGCCGTCATTCTGCTGATCATCGACGGCATCAATCAACCGGTCATTAAGAGTGATTGGACGGTGCCTGACATTGCCCCTACCCTGCGCCGTCCAGATCCGCTGTCAGCGGTTTTCCCCACAGCGAGGCTGTCATGTCAGAGCGCATCTTGATCGATGGCTTCAACCGCCGCGTTGACTACCTGCGCATGTCGGTGACCGATCGTTGCGACTTTCGCTGTGTCTATTGCATGGCTGAAGACATGCAGTTTCTGCCACGCCAACAAGTGCTGACGCTGGAAGAGATCTATCAACTGGCGCAGAGCTTCGTCGCACTGGGCACGCGCAAGATCCGCCTGACCGGCGGCGAGCCGTTGATTCGCCCCGGCGTGGTCAAGCTGTGCGAGCAGATCGCCGCCCTGCCCGGCTTGCGTGAGCTGTGCATGACCACCAACGGCTCGCAGCTCGGCAAATTTGCCGCGCCGTTGTTCGACGCCGGGGTCAAGCGCCTCAACGTCAGCCTCGACAGCCTCGACCCTGAGCGCTTCAAGCAGATGACCCGCACCGGCGATCTGGCGCTGGTGATCAACGGCATCGATGCCGCGCACAAGGCCGGATTTACCCGCACCAAACTCAACGTCGTGGTGATGCAGGGTCGCAACGATCAGGAGATCAACGATCTGGTGAGTTTTGCCATCGACCGCCAGCTCGACATCGCCTTCATCGAAGAAATGCCGCTGGGGATCATCAATGAGCACAGCCGCGCCGAGTCATTTTTCTCAAGCGCGCAGGTACGGGAAAAGATCGCCGAGCGCTACACCCTGATCGACTCTGCCGAATCGACTCAAGGCCCGTCGCGCTACTGGCGGCTGGCCGAAGCACCGGATATTCGCCTCGGTTTTATCTCGCCGCACAGCCACAATTTCTGCGGCACCTGCAACCGGGTGCGGCTGACCGTCGAAGGGCGTTTGCTACTGTGTCTGGGTAACGAGCATTCGGTGGACTTGAAAGCGCTGCTGCGCGCGCATCCGGGGCAACCGCAACGTCTGGAAAAAGCCATCATCGAAGCAATGAAGCTAAAGCCCTACAGGCACAACTTCGAAGTGAGCGACGACGTGCAGGTCGTGCGATTCATGAACATGACCGGCGGTTGATGCGTCACGTCCACACATAATCGGGATCACCCAGCATGATTATCAGACCCAAGGTCAGTCAGTTCGCCATCCTGTTTACCCTCAAGGGTTCGATTGCCAAGCGAATCGCCTTGCGCACTCTGATGGTTACCCTGCTGGCGTCGGCCATCGTGCTGGTGGAAATCCTCCATCCCAGCAGTTTCACCAAGGTCAACGCCACGCCGTTCACGCTGCTGGGTTTATCGCTGTCGATTTTCATGAGTTTCCGTAACAACGCCTGCTATGACCGCTGGTACGAGGCGCGCAAGGCCTGGGGCGAAGTGATCGTGCATATTCGCTCGATCCTTCGTGAAACCCACATCATCCGCGAATCGCCTCAACGCCGGCACTTGCTGTTCAACCTGTGCGGCTTCGCCCATGCCCTCAACGCGCGGCTGCGACGTGAAGATGAAGCGGCGGCCAGCAGCGCATGGGTCAACCCGAAACCCGACGCACAAGTGCCGGACTACAGCGCCCGGATCCTGCACCGGATCGGCGAACAGTGCTCCGATCTGCAACAGGCCGGAGCACTGACCGAATGGCGCTACATGCTGCTGGCCAATCACCTGACCAGCCTTACGCAAGCGCAAGCGGTGTGCGAGCGGATCAAAAACACACCTCTGCCCTTCCCCTACACGTTGCTGCTGCACCGCACGATCTACCTGTTCTGCATTCTGCTACCGTTCGCCATGGCCGAACCGCTGGGCTGGTTGACGCCGTTGTTCACCGCGATTGTCAGCTATACCTTTTTCGGACTGGATGCGATTGCCGATGAGTTGGAAGACCCATTCGGCCGCGATGAAAACGACCTGCCAACCGATGCCTTGGTACGCACGATCGAACGCGACATCCTGGCTGAACTAGGTGTTGCGCAACTGCCACCGGCGTTGATGCCCGTCGATTACGTCTTGAGTTGATCCGTTATTCACAGCCTCACCTGAACGCTATTGCATTGAACAAAAGCCTGATTAGATAGTGGCTCCGCCATGATTCGACTCAGGAGCCGCACTTGAGCACAACGCCGAATGATCTATCCCGCCCCGAGCCCGTCAGCCTGCGACAGGCCTGGCGTTTCTGGCTGAAACTGGGCTGTATCGGCTTTGGCGGCCCGGCCGGGCAAATCGCGATCATGCATCAGGAGCTGGTCGAGCGCCGGCGCTGGATCTCGGAACGACGCTTTCTCCACGCCCTCAACTACTGCATGTTGTTGCCCGGCCCCGAGGCTCAGCAGTTGGCGACGTACATTGGCTGGCTGATGCACCGGACCTGGGGCGGGGTGATAGCCGGTGTGCTGTTTGTGCTGCCGTCGCTGTTCATCCTGATCGCGCTGTCGTGGATGTATATCGCGTTCGGCGACGTGCCAGTAGTGGCCGGAATCTTCTACGGGATCAAACCGGCGGTGACCGCGATTGTCTTGCACGCGGCCCACCGCATCGGCTCGCGGGCGCTGAAAAACAGTTGGCTGTGGGCCATCGCCGGTGCGTCATTCGTGGCGATTTTTGCCTTCAATCTGCCGTTCCCGCTGATCGTGCTCGGCGCGGCGTTGCTCGGTTATTTCGGTGGGCGACTGGCCCCGCAGCGCTTCAACAATGGCGGGCAGCGCAGCAGCGAAAAATCCTTCGGCCCGGCATTGATCGATGACGACACGCCAACTCCCGAACATGCACGATTCAGTCTGCCGAAGTTGTGGCGGCTGCTATTGATTGGCGCAGCGCTGTGGTGTCTGCCCATGGCACTGCTGACAGCCCTGTTCGGCTGGGATGGCACCTTCACGCAAATGGCCTGGTTCTTCACCAAAGCCGCGCTGCTCACCTTCGGCGGCGCTTACGCCGTGCTGCCCTATGTCTACCAAGGCGCGGTCGGGCATTACGGCTGGCTGACGCCGACGCAAATGATCGACGGTCTGGCGCTTGGCGAAACCACGCCGGGGCCGCTGATCATGGTGGTGGCGTTTGTCGGCTTCATCGGCGGTTATGTGCAACCGGCATTCGGCGCGGAGCATGCGTTCGCCGCTGGCGCAGTGGCGGCGACGCTGGTGACGTGGTTCACCTTTCTGCCTTCGTTTCTGTTCATCCTCGCCGGTGGGCCGTTGGTGGAATCGACCCACAACGAATTGAAGTTCACCGCACCGCTGACAGCCATCACCGCAGCGGTGGTCGGGGTGATTCTCAACCTAGCGTGTTTCTTCGCTTATCACGTGTTTTGGCCGAGCGGTTTCGCCGGGCCGCCGGATGTTTTTTCGATAGCGTTGGCAGTTATGGCGGCGCTGGCGCTGTTCGTTTTCAAACGCGGCGTGATTGAAGTATTGATCGTTTGCGCCCTTGTCGGGCTGGGCTTTCATCTGCTGCGCTGAGGACTGGCCGCAGCTCTGAGACTGAATCAGTCGTTTACACGCCCAAGGATTGCCCCTTACTATCCGGGCACACCGGTCGGCGGGCCTGCCCCGCCACCGACGTTTTCCGCCAACGGAAACACGCGTTATGAGTACGTCACCACAACAACGAAAATCGTTGAACGTCTCTGCACTGCGCACCCTCTCTCTCGGGGGCGGCGTATGAATCGTATCGTCAATCTCCCCATGGCCCTGCGCCGTTCCAAGCTGCGTCACTCCGCACGCCCGCCGGATATCGCCTGCTGATTTCTGTCAGTCAGAAAAGATCCATATGTGGCGAGGGGGCTTGCTCCCGCTGGGGCGCGAAGCGGCCCCAAAAATCAGGACTGCTGCGCAGTCCATCGGGGATGAATCCCCTCGCCACAGGTTTTGTATCTCGTCTGACTGATCTCCATTTGATATTCCTGCCGGGACGCCCATAGCTGCGTCCGGCCCGAATCTGCGCGCCTGCACGGCGCCATCGTGAGTGATTGATTATGAAATTCGCAGCCATCGAAGACGCACGCCTGTTCCTTGAACAGAACCCCGATATCGACATGATCGAACTGTTCATCCTCGACGCCAACGGAGTGCCACGCGGCAAGCTGTTGCACCGCGAAGAACTGCTCGCCGTTTACCAAAGCGGTCGCCCGCTGCCCAGCACCATCCTTGGTCTGACCGTGCAGGGCGAAGACGTGGAAAACTCAGGTCTGGTCTGGGACGTCGGTGATATCGACTGCCGCGCCTACCCGCTCGAAGGCAGTCTGGTGCGCCTGCCGTGGCGGCAGATTCCCACCGCAGCGGTGCAGGTCAGCATGCACCCGACCGAAGGCTTGCCAGCGAGCATTGCCGACCCGCGTCACCTGCTGATCAGGATCATCGATGGCCTCAAGGCCGAGGGCTATCACCCGGTCATGGCGTGCGAACTGGAGTTCTATCTACTCGACGCCAAACGCGATCACAACGGCCGACCACAACCGGCGCTGGATGCCGATGGAGGGCGACCGCGACATACTCAGGTCTACGGTTTGCGCGAACTGGAACAGATCGAACCCTTCCTCGCCGACCTCTACAGCGCCTGCAAACTGCACGGCATTCCGGCGCGCACGGCGATCTCGGAATACGCGCCGGGGCAAGTGGAAATCACCCTCGAACACGGCGATGCGCTGCAAGCGATGGATCAGGCCGTACGTTACAAACGGCTGGTCAAAGCGATCGCGCACAAGCACGGCATGCAAGCGACGTTCATGGCCAAGCCGTTCGATGATCTGGCCGGCACCGGGATGCACATGCACGTCAGCCTCGCCGATGCCGAGGGGCGCAATCTGTTTGCCTCCGAAGACCCGGCCGGCACGCCGCTGCTGCGCACGGCGATTGGCGGCATGCTCGCGTCGTTGCTGGATTCGCTGCTGCTGTTCTGCCCCAATGCCAACTCTTATCGCCGTTTTCAGGCCAACAGCTATGCGCCACTGGCGCCGACCTGGGGTGTCGACAACCGCACCGTCAGCCTGCGCGTGCCCGGCGGCCCGGCCAACACCCGGCACATCGAACACCGCATCTGCGGCGCCGATGCCAATCCGTATATGGCGGCAGCAGCAATCCTTGCGGGTATTCATCGCGGCATTCGCGAAGATCTCGACCCGGGCGAACCGGTGGCGGGCAACGGCTATGCGCAAGCCAAGGAATTACTGCCGACCGATTGGCTGACGTCGTTGCAGGCGCTGGAAAATTCGGTGTGGGCCCGTGATGCCCTGGGGCAGGAATTTCTTGGTGTGTATCTGGCGGTGAAGCGTGCCGAGTACCGGCAGTTCATGGCCGAGGTGGGTGAGCAGGATTGGCGCTGGTATCTCACCGAAGCCTGAGCATCCAACACCCAACCCTGTGGGAGCTGGCTTGCCAGCGATGAGGCCGGCACATTCAGCATTTCTGTTGGCTGGCACTCCGCCATCGCTGGCAAGCCAACTCCCACATGGACCGCGTACTGACTCCCGAATTTGTGTGGACACCGACATGACTGAACGCTGCAATTCCTACTACACCGCCACCCTCAACCAGGACACCGACTACCCGACCCTGCAAGGCCGGCACAAAGTCGACGTGGTGATCATCGGCGGCGGCTTCACTGGCGTCGCCACCGCCGTCGAACTGGCCGAAAAAGGCCTGAAAGTCGCCATCGTCGAAAGCCATAAAATCGGCTGGGGCGCCACCGGGCGCAATGGCGGCCAGGTCACCGGCAGCCTCTCCGGCGACGCTGCAATGCGCAAACAGATGCGCCCAAAACTCGGCGACGAGGTCGACGATTTCATCTGGCATTTGCGCTGGCGCGGGCACGAGATCATCAAACAGCGCGTGGAAAAATACGCCATCCAGTGCGACCTCAAACACGGTCACCTGCACGCAGCGTACAAACCGAGCCACATGACCGGTCTGCGCAACGATTACGAAGAAGCCGTGCGTCGCGGACTGGGCGATGAAGTCAGTCTGCTCGACCGCAGCCAGGTGCGCGATTTGCTGCAAAGCGATCTCTATCACGGTGCGATCAAGAACACCCGCAACATGCACCTGCACCCGCTCAATCTGTGCATCGGCGAAGCGCGGGCGGCGGACAGTCTCGGCGCCCTGATCTTCGAAAACAGCGAAGTGCTGGAAATCATCCACGGCGACACACCGGGTGTGCGCACTGCCCACGGCCAGATCGATGCCAATCAGGTGATGCTCGCCGGCGACGTTTATCACAAGCTCGAACCGGGCCAGCTCAAGGGCAAGATTTTCCCGGCCATGGGCGGCATCGTCACCACCGAGCCGCTGGGCGATCTGGCCAAACAGATCAACCCCGAAGACCTCGCCGTCTATGACTGCCGCTTCGTCCTCGACTACTACCGCCTCACCGCCGACGGCCGCCTGCTGTTCGGCGGCGGCGCCAACTACAGCGGCAAGGATTCACGCGACATCGCCGCCGAGTTGCGCCCGTGCATCGAACAGACCTTCCCGGCGCTCAAAGGCGTGCAGATCGATTACCAGTGGAGCTGCGCGATGGGCATCGTCATCAACCGCATCCCGCAACTGGGCAAGCTCTCGGACAACGTCTGGTATTGCCAGGGCTACTCAGGGCATGGCATCGCCACCACCCACATCATGGGCGAAATCATGAGCCGGGCGATCACCGGGCAGATGGCGCAGTTCGATACGTTTGCGGCATGCCAGCACATTCGCGTGCCGATGGGGGATTTGCTGGGCAATCCGTTACTGGCGGCGGGGATGTGGTACTACCAGATGCTTGAAAAATTGCGTTGACTGGACTGACCCCATCGCTGGCAAGCCAGCTCCCACAGTGACTGCGTCGTACGCTACTCAACCTGTGGGAGCTGGCTTGCCAGCGATGGGGCCATCAGCCTCAACACAAGACTCAATCCGGCAACTGCTCCACCTCGATCCCCAATCGCCGGTAATCCTCAACACTACCCGACGCCAGATGTCGCTCGGTAATCAGCGTATGCACCCGTGTGCACGGCGTCACCACGAACGGCTCGACCGCGCCAAGCTTGTCCGCCGTGGTCACCGCGATCACCTGCGCAGCACTTTCGAACAGCGCCTGCTTCACTGGCACTTCATCGAAATACAGCGAACTCAATCCCACCTCCGGATGAATCGCGCACACCCCGGTAAACAGCAGGTCAGCCTTGATGCTTTGCAGCAGACGCACCGTTTCGTGACCGCTGACCGACATGGTCGCCAGGTTCAACTGCCCGCCCGCCAGAATCACCTTGATGCCCTTGTACTCGGCGAGGGTGATGGCGGTCATCGGCGAGGTGGTCACCGCTGTGATGCGGATATCCGCTGGCAAGGACCGCGCAATCTGCAACGTGGTAGTGCCGGAGTCGAACAGCACAATCTGGCCATCCTTCACCCGCCCGGCGGCGAGTTGCGCCAGGCGTGTCTTTACCTCATCGGTTTCACTGATGCGGGTGAAGTAGTCCTTGCCGGTATCCTTCGGCCTTGGCAAAGCACCGCCGTGTACCCGTTGCACCAGACCGGCATTATCCAGTTCGGCGAGGTCGCGGCGGATGGTGTCTTCGGACACGGCGAAATGCTGGCTCAACTCGGACGCCATGACCTTGCCGTCGCGTTCGAGGATCAGGAGGATTTTCTGCCGACGCAGGGATGGGAGCTCGGTAACCGAATGATCGTGCATGGTTATGCCTGTTTATGCTTGTAATTGCAGGTTTTCGCCGAGATTAGCCAAAACCTCGGGCAAACACAAACAGGCGGGTATCAATTGTCTCGATCCTTGGAATCAGCAAGGGGAATTTTTCCTTTGCATTCAGCCTGTTCAGAATGGCCCCACTCTCAACAGGCTTCAGGATGAACACCTTATGAATCTCAATTTCGCTTTCGCTTGCATGATCGTCGTGTCGTTCGCGATTGCCTTGGGCCACGCCTGAGGCATCAAACCGACGCTGCCAGATGCTCGCGAAACCACTTGTGCGCGGGATCACGGTGCAGTCGCTCGCCCCAGAACATCGCCATTTCGTAGCCCGGCACCTGCAGCGGTGCCTCGACCACTTGCAACGCCGGGTTACCGCGCACCAGCCGTGACGGCAGCATCGCCACCAGATCGGTGCTCGCCAGCACCGACATGACCATCAAAAAGTGCGGCACCGACAGCACCACTTTGCGCGACAGCCCCACGTCGGCCAGCACCTTGTCTGTCACCCCGAAAAAGCCCCCGCCTTCACGCGACACCATCACGTGTTCCAGTGCGCAGAATTCCTCGCGGCTCGGTTTGCCCGTCAAATCCGGATGCCCGAGACGCCCGGCCAACACATAGCGCTCGGTAAACAGCACCCGTTGATGCAGGTCCAGCGGCGCGTCTTCGGTGATGTGCAGCGCCAGATCGAACACACCCTGCTCCGCTTGCTTGACCAATTGCGCTGGCATCAGGTCGATAACCGCCAACCGAGTGCCCGGTGCCTGCGTACGCAAACCACTCAGGGCTGGCAGGAGAACGGTAGATTCGCCGTAATCCGTCGCCGCGACTTTCCAGGTCTGGGTCGCCAGTGCGGGGTCGAACGCAGCAGCCGGCGCCACCGCCCGTTCCAGTGCTTGCAGCGCCTCGCGCAAAGGCTCGCGCAACTCATCGGCCCGCGCCGTCGGACGCATGCCGCGTGGGCCGGGGAGCAACAGCGGATCGCCAAAGATGTCACGAAGCCTGGCCAAATGAACGCTCACCGAAGGCTGCGAGAGGTTCAACCGTTGCGCCGCGCGGGTGACGTTGTGCTCGGACAGCAACACGTCGAGGGTCAACAGCAGATTGATATCCAGCCGTCTCAAATTATTCATGGCTATACCAGACATATCAGACATTCATTTCCAATATACCTGTGGAGCGCCGATCCTGCTGCCATTCAGCCACGGAGTTCCCCCATGAAAGTGCTATTGGTTTACGCCCATCCCGAACCCACCTCCCTCAATGGCTCGCTCAGGGACTTCACCGTCCAGCGCCTCGAAGCCGCCGGTCACAGCGTGCAGGTTTCCGACCTTTACGCGATGAACTGGAAAGCCACCCTCGACGCCGACGACGCCCCCGAGCGCGATAAAAACCAACCGTTCCACGCCTCTCTCGATTCGAAAATCGCCTACGCCCAAGGCACACAAGCCGCCGACATCGCCCGCGAGCAGGAAAAATTGCTGTGGGCCGACGCGCTGATCCTGCAATTCCCGCTGTGGTGGTTCACGATGCCGGCGATCCTCAAGGGCTGGGTCGATCGGGTTTACGCCTACGGGTTTGCCTACGGTGTGGGTGAACACTCCGACAGTCGTTGGGGCGAGCGTTATGGCGAAGGGAAGATGAAAGGCAAACGGGCGATGTTGATGGTCACCACCGGTGGCTGGGAATCGCATTACAGCCCGCGCGGGATCAATGGGCCGATGGATGATCTGCTGTTTCCGATCCAGCACGGGATTCTGCACTACCCCGGTTTTGAGGTGCTGCCGCCGTTCCTGATTTACCGCACCAGTCGCATGGATGAAGCGCGGTATGCCCAGACGACTGATGAACTGGGACGGCGTCTGGATGAGTTGTGGAGCACGCGGCCAATTGCGTTTCGACATCAGAATGCAGGGGATTACGAGATTCCGGCGTTGACGCTCAAAGATGCCATTGCCCCGGACAGTGAAGGTTTCGCCGCACACATTCGTTAAGCCCAAAAAGATCGCAGCCTGCATTAGCTCTTACCGGGGGTACGCAATCCCAACGCAAGAGTTGCCGCAGGCTGCGATCTTTTGATCTTAATCAGCAACCACCACCCGCGCCTTGCGCACAAACAACGCATGGGCCTTGTCCCAAAAGTTGCCGCCGAGCACAAAAAAGCTGCCCACAAACATCAAATCCCCAAGCAATTGCAACTGCCACAAATTGGGCCGCAACCCCGGCCAGAAATTATCGAAATACGGTTCCAGAAACGACGTCAGCAACGGCAGGCAAAACATCACCACGCCCACCCGATGCCGCAGCGGCGAGACTTCGGCGACAGGGGTCGGAAGCATCCCCGAGACATGTCGGCCAATCGTGCGTTTCAGTTCAGCGAATCCGGCCTTGCCCATCACCGCGATCACCAGCAGCAACAGCACTTTGTTACTGATAAACAGCACCCCCGTCAGCGCCGCGACTTTCGAGCCGGGTACATCGAGAGCGGCGGCCAACGGCACCATTAGCCACGAGCCAAGCATCAGGCAGATGATCCCGACGCCGACCTTGAAGCGCCAGGTGGCAGCGGGAGGCGGTGTCATCGGATCTTGTGCTGTGTCCATGAATACGTACCTGTTTGGGTGGGTGCTGATGCCTGAAAAGCGTAGCAGCAGATTCGCCCGAACAATTTGCAATTTGCCGTCTATGCTCCACTGATATTTGCGGGTCAGAGACATAACGCAATGCCACCAACGACAGCCCTGCTGACACGGCCCGGATATCTGTTGTTGCTTGGCGCCTTGAGTTTCAGTGGCTGCGTTCGTCTGGGGCCGGACTTTGAGCCTCCCGCCGAGATGTGGAGCAAGCAATGGAACAGCCCGGCGCTGGAACAAGCCAGCACACGGGCCAACCAACCGGATCTGCGCCAGTGGTGGCAGGTGTTCGCCGACCCGGTACTCGATCGCCTGATCAGCGAAGCCGATGCGCACAACAGCAGCCTGAAAATCGCCGGGCTGCGAGTGCTTGAAGCTCGCGCCCAATTGGGCATAGCTGAAAGCGGGCGCTATCCGCAACTGCAACAGCTCGGTGTCGACAGCCTGTACGTTGATCGCCATCAATCTGGCGGCAACAACCCGCAGGATCTGCATTTCTGGCAACACAGCGCCGCGTTCGATGTCGGTTGGGAGCTGGATTTCTGGGGTCGTTTCAGCCGTGCCATCGAGTCGTCCGACGCCAGCTACTTTGCCGCGCAGGCCAATTACGAAGACGCCCTCGTGCTGCTGCGCGCGCAAGTCGCCGACACCTATTTCTCCCTGCGTACCACCGAAGCGCGCCTGCGCGTCGCCCGGGAGAACGCCGTCCAGCAGAAGCGCAATTTTGAAATCACCGAAAAACTCTTCAACAGCGGCCAGACGGCCGAACTCGACCTGCAACAGGCAAAAACCCAGTACCTCGGCACGCTCAGCAGCCTCCCCGCATTCGAAGATCAAGTCCTGCGCACCCGCAACGCTTTGGCAGTTTTAGTCGGCCAGCCACCCGGTGGCGCGGCGTTGCTGGCCGAGCAAACGGGTTTGATTCCATTGCTTGATCGCGCCGTGCTGCAAGACGTCCCGGCCAACCTGCTGTTGCGTCGCCCGGATATACGCGCGGCAGAACTGAATGTTGCCGCGCAATCGGCGCTGGTCGGCGTCGCCGAAACCGATCTGTATCCGTCGCTGACCTTGCTTGGCAGCATCGTCTGGTCCAGCGATTCCCTTGGCGCGACGCCGCGCAGCCTCGATCTGATCGGCGGCCCGAGCCTGCGCTGGAACATCTTCGATTACGGCCGTATCCGCAACAACATACGGGTGCAGGACGCGCGTTTGCAGCAACTGATCGAAGCCTATCGCGACAAGGTCCGCCAAGCTGCGCGCGAAGCCGACGATGCCGCCAGCGGCTTGAGCAAAGCGCTTGAGCGCGAACGCATTCTGCGCGAGGCCGAAGGCGCTGCGCGACGTTCGCTGGTGCTGGCCAACACGCAATACCGCGAAGGTTATTCCGACTTTCAGCGGGTGCTCGACGCGCAACGCGCCCTGCTCGAATTGCAAGACAACTATCTGGTCAGCCGTAGCAACGCCGTGAGCAACCTGATCGCCCTGTACAAAGCCCTCGGCGGCGGCTGGCAAAGCAACGCGCCGCAGGTCGATGAGCCGACACGGCAACAAATGCAACAACGCACTAATTGGGGCGATTTGCTCAGCGCGCCGCCCGCCCAACCGGCGTATCCCCTCCCATCGCAGGTAACCCGTCATGAC
>NZ_JBYSZA010000022.1:0-101599 GCF_058786735.1 Pseudomonas sp. FW305-7 | reverse complement strand
CGGGGATGTCGAGTTCATTGAAAATCAGGGTGCTGTTTTCGGGCAGATCGTTGGCGGACATGGGCGCGAACTCCGGTTGGGAAGGTGACGGAGTGATTGAACGCGGGATTGGCGGATTGCGCACCTGTCAGATCTGACAGGTGAGGAGGGGTTTTCGACGAACGGTCAGGCTAGCGAGACATGATCAGCTCAATCTTTTTCCAGGGTCTTCTGCCGCAAGATATAAACCGTCACCAACACCGCACTGGTCAACATGAACCCCCCCGCCCACGGCAGCGGCACCAGGTAGCAGGAAAACAGAATGCTCGCCCACATCAGCCCGATCGCGTAGACCTTGCCCTTGAGCGGAATGCCGTTGCCATTAAGGTAGTCGCGAATCCACGGCCCGAGTTTCGGATGCTCGACCAGCCAATGATAGAAACGCGGAGAGCTGCGGGCGAAACACGCGGCGGCGAGTAACAGGAAGGGAGTGGTGGGGAGGACGGGCAGGAAAATCCCGATCACCCCCAATGCCACGCTGAGCCAGCCGATGGCCAGCAGGCAGTAGCGCAACATCAGGGGGCGGTTGCCTATGGGATTGTCCATAGGCTGGATCTTAGTGGTGACGTGGCTTGAGGATCGCCGGTTTTTCGTCGGGCGCCTGGCACAGCAGGTACAGCGCCGTCAGGGCTTCCGGGATCTGCACGATCATGTCGTCCATCAGGTTCGCATCCTTGGCGATGTCTTCGAACTCTGGCTGTTCGTCGAACAGGCCCGAACCGACCATGATCGGCAGGAGCATTTCGCTGACCTCTTCTTCGGCGGTTTCGAACCAGGCCGCTTCACGCAGGAACACGCCTTCCATGAAGCCGATGCACCAGCCGCGCAGTTCGGAATCGTCCGGCTCTTCGCCCAGATCCAGTTCGCAGGGCAGCTCGAATTCTTCGTCGGAAGCGAGTTGACGGGCGATGTGCGCCTTGAGGCCGATCAGGGTGGCTTCGATCTCTTCGCGCTGGGCGTCGCTGCTGTAATGCGGCTCTTCAGCGAACAGGGCGTCGATCCATTCACGCTCCGGTACGTCTTCGGCGCAGATCGACAGCGCGGTCAGGTAGCCGTGAGCGGCCACGTAATCCAGTGCCTCGTCGTGCAGCTCGTCGGCATCGAGGAAGACTTGCAGGCGGGTCAGTTGCTCAGCGAAGGACATTACGGGGCTACCTTGGGGGAATAAACAATGCGGGAATTCTAGGCCTTCTTGAGCGCTCAAGCCAGCCGCATGGCAGATTTGCCGCAATTGCCGGCCGGCCTACAAACTGAAGGTGGGCAACGACTCCTGTGGGAGCGGGCTTGCCCGCGATAGCGGTGTATTTGTCGATGAAGAAGTTTGCCGTGCCGGCGATCGCGGGCAAGCCCGCTTCCACGGGGTTTCGTATTGTTGACTAGCGGAGTCTTATCAGCGGCACCCTGTGCCGGGGAACGCTCGGGTATACTGCCGCGTTTTGCGATCCCTGCCCGTAAGGCGGCCGCCATGCAACGCGTCCTTACGTTTTGTTTAAGCAGCCCTGGCTGTCTTGAACCAGCCTGAGCAGGGATGTATCAGTAGATTTTTGGAGTTTTTATGCTCGAACAGGCTCAACGCGTCCTCAAGGACATCTTCGGCTACGACAGTTTCCGTGGCCGTCAGGGTGCAATCATTGAGCGCGTGGCCAGCGGCGGTGATGCGCTGGTGCTGATGCCTACCGGTGGCGGCAAATCCCTGTGCTTCCAGGTGCCGGCGTTGCTGCGCGATGGCTTGGCGGTAGTGGTGTCGCCGCTGATCGCCTTGATGGACGACCAAGTTGCCACCCTCGAAGAGCTAGGCGTGGCCGCCGCCGCGCTGAACTCCACGTTGAGCGCCGAGCAGCAGCGTGATCTGGCCGCGCGGATCAAGCGCGGCGAAGTGAAAATGCTCTATCTGGCGCCGGAACGTCTGGTGCAGCCGCGCATGTTGTCTTTCCTGCAAGGGCTGAACATCGCCCTGTTCGCCATCGACGAGGCACACTGTGTTTCGCAGTGGGGTCACGACTTCCGTCCGGAATACCTGCAACTGGGTCAGTTGGCGGAGATGTTCCCCGATGTGCCGCGCATCGCCCTGACCGCCACCGCCGACAAGCGTACCCGCGAAGAAATCGTCACCCGCCTGCATTTGCAGAATGCCGAGCGCTTTCTGTCGAGTTTCGACCGGCCCAACATCTTCTATCGCATCGTGCCGAAGGAGCAGCCGCGCAAGCAGTTGCTGGCGTTCCTCGCCGAGCGCCGCAGCGATGCCGGCATCGTTTATTGCCTGTCGCGCAAGAAAGTCGAGGAAGTGGCGGCGTTCCTCAGCGAGCAAGGCTTCCCGGCGCTGCCGTATCACGCCGGCCTGCCCAACGATCTGCGCGCCTATCACCAGAAACGCTTCCTCAACGAGGAAGGCCTGATCATGGTCGCCACCGTGGCGTTCGGCATGGGTATCGACAAACCCAACGTGCGTTTCGTCGCCCACCTCGACCTGCCGAAATCCCTTGAGGCGTATTACCAGGAAACCGGGCGCGGCGGCCGTGACGGTCTGCCGGCGGACGCGTGGATGGCGTACGGTCTGCAAGACGTGGTGATGCTCAAGCAGATGCTGCAAAACTCCGAAGGCGACGAGCGCCACAAGCGCCTGGAGCAGCACAAGCTCGATGCCATGCTCTCGCTGTGCGAAGAGACCCGTTGCCGCCGACAGACGCTGCTGGCGTATTTCGATGAAGAGATGGCGGAGCCTTGCGGCCATTGCGACAACTGCGTTGATGGCGTGCAGACCTGGGACGCCACCGAGCCTGCTCGTCAGGCGTTGTCGGCGATCTATCGCACCGGTCAGCGTTACGGCGTCGGCCATCTGGTCGATGTGCTGCTGGGCAAGGACAACGAAAAAGTTCGCAGCTTTGGCCATCAGCATCTGTCGGTGTATGGCGTAGGCAAGGCGCTGAGTGAAAGCGAATGGCGCTCGTTGTTCCGCCAGTTGGTGGCGCGTGGCCTGGCCGATGTCGATCATGAAGGCTATGGCGGCTTGCGCCTGAGCGACACCTGCCGGCCATTGCTCAAGGGCGAAGTGACCCTGGAATTGCGCCGTGACCTGAAACCGCAAGTCACCGCCAAAACCGCCAGCAAGAGCCCGGCCAGCCAACTGGTGCGCGGCGAGGAACGCGAACAGTGGGAAGCCTTGCGCGCCCTGCGGCGCAAACTCGCCGAAGAGCATGGCGTGCCGCCGTACGTCATCTTCCCCGATTCGACCCTGCTGGAAATGCTCCGCAGCCAGCCAACCTCGCTGGCGGACATGGCCCGGGTCAGCGGCGTCGGTGCGCGCAAGCTGGAGCGTTACGGCGATGCTTTCCTCGAAGTGCTTGGTGGCGAGGCCGAGGCGCCGAAAGTGGTGGCCGACGTGCGTCACGAGTTGATCACCCTGGCTCGCGCCGGCATGACGCCGATGCAGATCGCCGGGCAATTGCAGTGCTCGGAAAAGAACGTTTACACCATGCTCGCCGAAGCGATTGGCAAGCAGCAGTTGTCGCTGGAGCAGGCCCTGGATTTGCCTGAGGAACTGATGGGCGAAGTGCAGGACGCGTTCCTCGATGGCGAGGGCGAGTTGCCGTCGGTCGCCGAGATCGCCGAGTTGTTTGCCGGCCGCGTGCCGGAGGGCGTGCTGTACTGCGTGCGGGCTGCGCTGCAATCTGAATTTGAGATGTGAGATGTGAGATGGCGTTTGCGCCAAGCGCTATACAGTTGTAACGATTCAGTACAGACCGCCACTTGCCTATAGCTGCAGCTCATGCTTAGCTGACTAATAATTAGTTTTTCTCTATTACTTCAGTCTAATCATGAGTGTTTTATGCCGTTAACCGATCAACACCGCTTTGGCATGCAACTGGCCCAGATGTCCCGCGGCTGGCGTGCCGAGCTGGACCGGCGCCTGGCCGGCCTCGGCCTGTCTCAGGCGCGCTGGCTGGTGCTGCTGCATCTGGCGCGTTTCGAAGAAGCACCCACCCAACGCGAGCTGGCGCAAAGCGTCGGCGTCGAAGGTCCGACGCTCGCCCGCTTGCTCGATAGTCTGGAAAGCCAGGGGCTGGTGCAACGCCAGTCCGTGATGGAAGACCGCCGGGCGAAAAAAATCGTCCTGTGCGCACCCGCCCTGCCGCTCATCGAACAGATCGAAACCATTGCCACGCAACTGCGCCATGAATTGTTTGAAGGCGTGGATGAGGCGGATTTAAAGGTGTGCATGCGTGTTCACGGGCACATTCTGGCCAATCTGGAAAAATCTTGAGGCATAACCGCGTGCCGGTTTTTTGAGAGATCGGGCTGGGCAGACTATAAGAACTACTGGGCAATATCGTGTTCGTACCGGATGTGCGAATGCATAGAAGTCGGTTTTGCTTATTTAAGGGATGCTCATGCTCGCAAGTTGGCACGTGGTACTGCGCGTTAGCGCCAAAGCGCTGTTGATCGCTGGCGCCGTCGGCTATTCAACCTTGTCGCTGGCCCTGGGGCTGGGTGACATCACGGTTCATTCCGCGCTCAATCAGCCGCTAAAGGCCGATATCGCGCTGCTTGATGTCGGTGGTCTGACGCAGAACGATCTGTCGGTGAGCCTGGCCACGGCAGACGAGTTCGGCCGTGCCGGGGTCGAGCGGGTGTTCTTTCTCAGCGACCTGAAATTCACGCCAATCCTGCATGGCAATCGCCAGATGATCCGGGTGACCTCCAGCAAACCGGTCAACGAACCCTTTCTGAATTTCCTTGTGCAACTCAATCAGCCCAACGGCCGTCTGCTGCGCGAGTACACGGTGCTGATCGATCCACCGGGCTCGCCTGGTATCGTGCCGGCCACCGATGAGCCGGATCCCCGCGCACAGTCCTCGGCGTTTCCCACGGTCGAACCCGTCACTGCGCCGCCACAGGGGACGCAGGGCAAACGCGACACACCGGCTGCGCCATCGCCCGTAACGACGCCGGCCACCGATGCGCTGGCCGAACAATTGGCCGCCAGCGTGCTGCTGAACCAGCAGTTGCAAAAGTCTCTCGACGAACTGAATGCGAAACTACAAGCGCAGGATGTGCAGATTGCCGACGGCAAGAAGCAGGTCAGTGATTTGCAAACGCGCCTGGCCGAACAGCAAAAGCCCCCGCCAGCGACCGTTGTCACGCCGACACCTGTCCCCGTTGCCGCGCCAGTAGACGCCACGGATGAAGGTTTGAGCTGGCCGTTGCTGGGTGGTCTGCTGCTTTTGCTGGGCGTGTTGGCCGCTTTGTTTGTTCACGGCCGACGCCAGCAACAGCTGCAAGGCGTTGCACCGCTGCCGCTGTTGCCACTGCGCAATGAGCCGGATGTTGATGAAACCGAAGATAGCCGTCCCGTCACGGCTCACGCTGTAGCTGAACAGCGAGAAGAGCCGGCGGCAGGTGATGTGCTGGAAGCAGTGGGGATCTACCTGGCCTATGGGCGACTTGGCGAGGCGGCCGGGTTGTTGCGCGATGCCCTGCATAAGGAACCCGAGCGTGTCGATCTGGGTCTGCAATTGCTGGAAGTGCTGGGACGTCAGGGTGATAGCGCGGCGTTCGAGCAACAGGAAAGTCATTTGCGAGCGCTTGGCGTGGACGCGCAGTCCTTACAGGAAATCCGCGTCCGGTATCCGAAACTGGCGAACAGCGCGCCGTTGGCGGCAGTTGCCCCCGTGGTCGCCAGCGTAGTTCCCGCCGTCGTCGCTGTTCCTGAGCCCGCACCACCCGAGGATGATTTCGAGTTGAATCTCGACGAGTTGTCGATGGATGCCAGTTGGGATCTGGAGGACAGTCGTTCGGCGCCGGTTCAGCCATCCGCTGCAGAGTCCGCTTTCAGTTCCAGCCTGCAAGTGTTGCCGCAGGGCTTTGAACTGCCGGAGACCTCGGTCAGCGAGGACGCCGAACTTGAGTGGATTCCCGAGCCGGATGCGCAAGCGCTGGACGATGATTTTCTCGATGAGTTTGCTGATCCAGCACCCTCGCTCGCGCTGGAGCCGTTGGCGTTGCAAATGTCGGAGGCGGAGGAGGCAGCGAGTGCCGGGAAGCTCGAACAGGCACAGACCTGCATTGATGATGGAGACATCGACAGCGCGATTGAGTTGCTCAATGAATTGCTCAAGGAAGGCGATGAGCCATTGAAGCAAACCGCCCGAACCCTTCTGGCGGGCATTCGCTGATCCAGACGTTCATTGACTGATGTGGTGTTCTTGACGACGCCATCGCGGGCAAGCCCGCTCCCACAGGTTGTTTGCTGTGTCCCATTTCTCGACAACACAACAAATCCTTGTGGGAGCGGCAATAGAACAGGCACCGCCCATTCTGAATCCTGATCAGAACGTCTGCCCCAGATTCAGATAAACCGCCTGCTCATTTGCATCATTCAATCCATAACTGAAATTCAACGGCCCCAGCGGCGTATCGAAACCGATAAACACACTCGCTGCATTGATGTAGCCACTGTCGAACTCATTGTCGTTGTTCCACGCCCGTCCACGTTCCAGCGAAGCTCCGGCATACAGCGGGAAGTCCAGCGGCAGGTACGAGCGCGGTGTCAGTCGACGGTAATAAACGGCGCGCATCAAACTGACGTTCTGCCCGGAAATCGCATCCTCGCGGAACCCCGACAATTGCCGTGCGCCGCCGAGCAGGAAACTCGACGTCACCACGTTGGTGTCGTCGAGGGTACGGCCATAACGCCCACCGAGAATCAGTGTGTCTGGCCCGCGGCTCATCGCCTTGTCGAGTTTGAACTCCCACTGTCGATAGCGCGTATCCGAACCCAGGCTTGGCTCGAATTGCAGGAACGTCAGGCTGATGTCCTTGCCTTCATGGGGGTAGTAAACGTTGTCCAGCGAATCGTAGGAGTACTTCAGCGAGTAGAAACCTTCGTTGAAGTTTTCGCTGGGCAGATCCTGATCGCCGATCCGCACGTCAGCCTTGCCCCAGGCCTCGCCGACACCGAAACGCACTTCACCGTTGTTGCCGATTTGCCGGCCGACATTCAGCGCTATGCCGTAGCGCTCGACGCGGTACTGGGCGATCGGATCATTGTCGAGCACGGCGTCGACGTTCTGTGCTTCGAACACCACCGAGGGCGCAATGAAGTAGCGCGAACCGACGTCCAGTGGCTGATAGAACTCGCTGTACAGTTCCTGTTTGTCGCCAAGCTGCGCCCGGGTCAGCCATTCCGCACCGAGGCGATTGATACCGTTGATGCGGTAACTGGCGCCGAGGTTGAAGGCGCTGTCGCCGCGCATGTCGTCCGACAGGTTCAAGCCGACGCGCAGATAATCGGTACCGCTGCGCTTGCCCCGGGCGCTGATCACCAAGGTGTGATCCTGGCCCTTGTGCACCACGCGATACTGCACCTGCTCGAAGTAGTCGAGGCCGTACAAGGTGCCCATGTCTGAATGCAATCGGCCCAGATCCAGCGGCTCTCCGATGTGTTGACGGATGTAGTAGCGGATCACATCGTCGTCGACCTTCGAGTCGTTCTCGACCTTGATCGCGGTGATGATGGGCGTGCGTTGACCGGGTGCGCGGGCGGCGTTGAGTTCGGCGTCCTGAGACTCGCTCGGCTTGAGTCGGGCGAGGCGGGCGTCGAGGATTCGGGTGGCACGATAACCGGCATCAATCATCTCCTGGGCGCGGCCGAAATCGGTGACACCGAAGCTGGCCAATGCCGGTTGGATTAATACGTCAGTCGATTTGAGGGCGGCCAGTTGTTCTTCGGAGTTGCGCCGGGTCATCAGGGTGATCGACTGGTTAAGCACATCGACCACGGTGGTCAGTTGCTTGCGATTGCGCAGCGGTGTGCCGATGTCGACCACGATGGCGATATCGACGCCCATTTCCCTCGCCACATCCAGCGGGATGTTGTCGGTCATGCCGCCGTCCACCAACAGCCGACCATCGAGTTCGACCGGGGCGAAAACCGCCGGGATCGACATGCTGGCGCGGATCACCTGAGGCAGGTGGCCTTTGCGGAACACCACTTTCTCACCGTTGGCGATGTCGGTGGCCACGGCGCGGAACGGAATCGGCAGTTTGTCGAAATCCCGGGTGTCACTGGTGTGGGCCAGCAGGCTTTCCAGCAGCAGCGCGAGGTTCTGGCCCTGAATCACCCCCAGTGGCAGGCCGAGGCTGCCGTCGTCGCGAAAACTGAGTTTCTGTTTCACCAGAAAGTCGCGGTCATCCTGCTTGCGCCGGAATGGCACGTCCTCGCGGGGCGGCGCATCGGACAGCGCCTGTTGCCAGTCGATACCCAGGGCGAGTTTTTCCAGTTCATCGATCTTGTAGCCCGAGGCATACAGACCGCCGACCACTGCGCCCATGCTGGTGCCGGCGATCGCATCGATCTTGATGCCTTGTTCTTCCAGTGCCTTGAGCACGCCGATGTGCGCGAGCCCGCGAGCGGCACCGCCGGACAGCACCAGGCCGACTTTCGGTCGCGGCGCTTCAGCGGCGCAAAGCAACATTGGAAGGAAACCAAGCAGCAGGCAGAACAGCAGACGGCGCATTGTGAGTCTCGGGGCAAGCGATAAAGCCGGCTATTATAGCGGCGCCCTCTGTCTCAGGAGTTTCAATGAACATGTCTGCCGCAAAAGCCGAAGTCGTCATTACCTATTGCACCCAATGCCAGTGGCTGTTGCGCGCCGCGTGGCTGGCGCAGGAACTGCTCAGCACCTTCGGCGATGACCTCGGCAAAGTGTCGCTGGTGCCGGGCACTGGCGGCGTATTCCACATTACCTGCGCGGGCGTGCAGATCTGGGAACGCAAGGCTGACGGCGGTTTCCCCGAGGCGAAAGTGCTGAAGCAGCGGGTGCGCGATCAGATCGATCCTGACCGCGACCTCGGCCACAACGACCGCACTCAGTGAGACGCGGCCTCGGCGGCAACGGTGTTCTTGTTGGTGCTGCCGGACATCCGCGCGGACACGACGATGGCGACGATGATCAGCGCGCCGCCCATCAACATCCGTAGCGTCGGATTTTCGTTGAACAACAGCCAGGCGACCGTAATGCCGTAGACCGGCTCCATGGCGAACACCACTGCGGCGGTGCGCGCCTTGATCACCGCCAGGCTGGCAACGAACAGGCTATGGGCGACGCCGGTGCAAAACACGCCGAGCAGGGCGATCCACAACCAGTCCAGCGCGCGCACCTCACTGAGTTGCGGTGCCGCAACCGGCAGCAGACACAGCGCCACCACCACGTTCTGACACAGCGCCGCCTGCACCGCCGGAATGCGCCCGGAGCTGGCGCGGTTGGTCAGCGACAGCAGCGCGAACAACAGGCCCGACAACACCGCCCAGAGCAAACCCGTGGTCGCGCCGCTGGCCAGATCGAACGCCGGGGTCACGAGGATCAGGCCGACGCTGACCAGTACCACCAGCACGATTTCATTGGCGCGGATGCGCTCGCGGAAAATCAGCCCTTCCAGAATCACCGTGAATGCCGGAAAACTGGCAAAACCCAGAGTGGCGATAGCCACGCCGGCCACCTTCACCGCGATGAAAAAGCTCACCCAGTGCCCGGCCAGCAAAACGCCGCTGAGGGCGAGACGGCGCCAGTCCACGGCTTGCAGTTTTTGCCAGCCGTGCTGACTGGCGAAACGGGCGAAAAATCCCAAGGCAAGCACAGCGAAAGCGGCTCGTCCGAACACGATAACAGCGGGCGAGGCGGCGGCGAGTTTGCCGAACACACCGGTCAGGCCGAACATCAGGGCACCGATATGCAGGGCGCCAAGGGCGGTACGCGGAGTCATTGCAATCCTTCTACTAACGCAAATTCAACCTACATTGAACCGTTGATCGTTCCCACGCTCTGCGTGGGTATGCCTCTAGGGACGCTCTGTGTCCAGTAACGCGGAGCGTCACGGGCTGCATTCCCACGCAGAGCATGGGAGCGATCAACCCGTAGGCTCATTGAAGCGCGTTCAGGCCAATAAGTCTGTCGGCAGACTATCGTCTTTTGTCGTAGGAATCGCGCCGAAGCTGGCCGGGTGATGAGCCGAACTCACGTAGGACAGCGGCTGAAAAGGCACTCTGCGAGCTGTAACCGACGCGACTGGCGATTTCACCTATCGGCAATGCGGTGTCGCGCAGCAGTTGCACCGCCAGATGCAGCCGTCGACTGCGAATGTAATCCATCGGCGTCTGCCCGCATTCGGCCATGAAACGGGCATGCAGACGCGCGCTGGACAACCCGGCAACCCGCGCCAGATCGGCGACCTGCAAGGGGTAAGCGGCGTTCTGTTCGATGTGCGCATCCAGTGCCGCATAGGGCAGGCGCCGGGCGGCGAGTTCGACCGGTTGCGCATGATTGAGGCTGGCCAGCAGCAACACCGCACCTTGCTGAGCAATCAGCGGGTCGCTGACCGGACTGTGCGCCAGCCAACTGACCAATTGGCTTTGCCCGCCATCCAGCGACAGACGAGCAGGAGTGTCGAGCAAGCGGCGGCTGGCCTCGGCATGATCACCGAGTGAATCGGCAAGCCATTGCCCGTCAGGAATATCCAGCACCAGACAGCGACTGCCCTGCGGACTGCCGCAGGCGTGATGGGCGCCGGAAGGGATGACCACGAAACTCTGCTGCCGCACCTGGCTGCCGCAGCCCTCGACCTCGAAATCCAGCGCACCGGACAGGCCGAACACCAATTGGGCATGCTCGTGGCTGTGAACGATCAAGTCGTGGGTGTACTGACGCAGGGTGAGAATCGGTCGCATGGCAAGTCTCCGGGCAGGCAGCCAGTCTACACCGACGCAACCGGGATGCGCTGTCACAGGACTGACTCGCGCCTGTCATGGTCGATTAACCGGACAAGCGCACTCTGGCGAAAACATCGCAGAGGGTTGCCCATGACCAGCGCCGAGCTCGCCAGACCCAGTCGTAAACAACGGGTGCGCACCTTGTGGATTTCCGACGTGCACCTGGGCACGCGGGATTGCCAGGCCGAGCACTTGTCGCAATTTCTCAAGGGCTACCATGCCGACAAGATCTACCTGGTCGGCGACATCATCGACGGCTGGAAACTGCGCGGTGGCATGTATTGGCCGCAGGCGCACACCAACGTGATTCGCCGCTTGCTGACCATGAGCAAGCGCGGCACCGAGGTGATCTATGTCACCGGCAACCACGATGAATTCCTGCGCCGTTATTCGAAACTGATTCTGGGCAACATTCAGTTGGTCGACGAGGCGGTGCACGTCACGGCGGACGGTCGGCACCTGCTAGTGATTCACGGCGACCAGTTTGATGTGATCACCCGTTATCACCGCTGGCTGGCCTTTCTCGGCGACTCCGCCTACGAGTTCACCCTGACGCTCAATCGCTGGCTCAACCACTGGCGCGCCCGTTATGGCTACGGCTACTGGTCGCTGTCGGCGTATCTGAAGCACAAGGTGAAGACCGCTGTAAGTTTTATCAGCGATTTTGAAGAAGCCATCGCCCATGAATGTGTGAAACGTGAGTTACACGGTGTGGTGTGCGGGCACATTCACCATGCCGAGATTCGCAAGGTCGGTGAGGTGGATTACCTCAATTGCGGCGATTGGGTGGAGTCGTGCACCGCGCTGATCGAGCATTGGGATGGCACGATCGAGCTGTATCGGCTGGCGGATGCGCAGGCGCGTGAGGCGGAACTCAAGGCTGCCAAAGTCGTTGAGGTTGCCTGAATTCTCGAGTGTTTGAGAGGGCCCCATCGCTGGCAAGCCAGCTCCCACAGGTTTTATGAACGCCACAAACCCATGTGGGAGCTGGCTTGCCAGCGATGAGGCCGGTACAGGCAACATCAAGCTGGGCTGTGTTCTTCCATGGCAGCCTTGTAGATCGAGTTTTTCGGCTGCGCAAACAGCCTTTCCAGCATCGGTTCAAAGAAGCTCAACGGCAGCGTGTCATACGCCGGGTCAAACGCCGCCGCGTCGTATTTGGCGCAAAACTCGGCGGTCGCCTGAAACTGCGGGTGCTCTTTGAACTGCTCGCGCAAGTGCCGATCCATGCCCAGATGATGAAAGAAGTAATAGCCCTGAAACACCCCGTGCTTCTCGACCATCCACAGATTCTCGGCACTGACGAACGGCTTGAGGATCGCCGCCGCAATGTCCGGATGGTTATACGAGCCCAAAGTGTCGCCAATGTCGTGGAGCAATGCGCAGACCACGTATTCCTCGTCACGCCCGTCGCGAAAGGCGCGGGTGGCGGTTTGCAGCGAATGGGTCAGGCGGTCCACCGGGAAACCGCCGAAATCGCCTTCGAGCAATTTCAGGTGGGTCATGATCCGTGACGGCAATTGCTTGGCATAGGCACTGAAATCCGCAGCGATGATCGCCCAGTCTTCCTGGGTGCCATCTTGCATATGGGTGAAACGGGCGCTGGCGTTCATCGGCCATCCTCAGTGTTGTTTTTTCAGAAGGCCACGCGACCGAGGATCATGTCGCGATACATGACGAAGTCGCCGAGCAGGCTGTACAGCGGATGCTGAAACGTCGCCGGACGGTTCTTTTCAAAGAAGAAATGCCCGACCCAGGCGAAGCTGTAACCGGCCAGCGGCAGGGCCAGCAACAGCAGCCAAGCGCCCTTGGCGATGGTCATGGCGAGAATGAAAATTACCAGTGTCGTGCCGATGAAATGCAATCGACGACAGGTACTGTTGCTGTGTTCGCTGAGGTAATACGGATAGAACTCGGCGAAGCTGTTGAAATGCTTGATGTTTTCCACGACCGCGATCTCTGTGGTTATTGTTCTGGCGACGAGTTGTTCTGCGGGTAGCTTATTTGAGTCTAGAGTGATCATTGGCGTGGGCCAGTGACAATCGGCGCCACTTTAGTATCCTTCGCAAATCAGGCCGTAGCATGCGGCCCCTCATGTAAAAGAATAACGCCATGAGCGAACGAACAACTTCTGCAAGCTGGGCGATGGGGATTGTCAAAGCACTGGAGATGGACGGCCTGGATTGCCGGGTACTGTTCAAGCAACTGGGGCTCGATTATTCGGCCCTGGATGATCCGGATGCGCGTTTTCCGCAGGATTCCATGACCCGACTCTGGCAACGGGCGGTCGAGTTGTCCGGCAACCCGGCGATCGGCCTGAACATGGGCAAAGTGGTGCGCCCGGCGTCGTTCCATGTCGCCGGTTATGCGCTGATGTCCAGCAACACCCTCGCCGAAGGTTTCCAGCGACTGGTGCGTTATCAGCGCATTATTGCCGAAAGCGCCGACCTGAGTTTTCGTCTGATCGAGGACGGTTACGCGCTGATCCTGACGGTGCACGGCGACCATCTGCCGCCGACCCGGCAAAGTGCCGAGGCTTCGCTGGCCTGCGCTTTGGGCCTGTGTGGCTGGTTGACCGGGCGCACGCTGCATCCGGTCAAAGTGCTGGTGCAAGGCGATGAGCCGGAAGATCTGCAACCTTACAAACAGGCTTTCCATGCACCGCTGATGTTCAATGCGCCGTACGACGCGTTGATCTTCGAGCGCGCCGACATGGAAGCGCCGCTGCCCACGGCCAATGAGGCGATGGCGTTGCTGCATGACCGGTTTGCCGGGGAGTACCTGGCGCGGTTTTCCGAAAGTCGCGTGACCCACAAGGCGCGGCAGGTGCTGTGCCGTTTACTGCCCCAGGGCGAACCCAAGCGCGACACCGTTGCGCAGACTTTGCACCTGTCGCAGCGCACCTTGCAGCGCCGGTTGCAGGAGGAGGGCACAAGCTTTCAGCAACTGCTCGATGACACCCGCCGCGAACTGGCCGAGCAGTATCTGGCGCAACCGAGCATGACGTTGCTGGAAATCGCCTATCTGTTGGGTTTTGCCGATCCGAGCAACTTCTTCCGCGCCTTCCGTCGCTGGTTTGACACCACGCCCGGTGATTACCGGGCGCGGCTGTTGCAGGCGCCGAATGTGATCAGTGACGCCAAAAGGCCGGAATACACAGCACAAACACCGTAATGATCTCCAGTCGGCCAAGCAGCATGCCGAACGACAGGATCCACTTGGCCGCGTCCGGCAGGGTGGCAAAGTTGCCCGCCGGACCGATGGTTTCGCCCAGACCCGGGCCGACGCCGGACACGGTACTGGCAGCGCCGGTCAGCGCGGTCATCCAGTCGACGCCGAGCAGCGACAGCAGCAGGGCGATCACGCAGATGGTGATCGCAAAGAAAAACGAAAAGGTCAGAATCGAACGCACGATCTCTTCATCGAGGCGGTGACCGTTGTACTTCTGCTTGATCACCGCGCGCGGGTGAATCAGTTGGTTAAGGTTGGCCTTGAGCAGGATGTACGCGACCTGGAAGCGGAAGATCTTGATCCCGCCCGCCGTCGAACCGGAGCAGCCGCCGACGAAGCCCAGATAGAAAAACAGCATCAGCGAGAAGTTGCCCCACAGGCTGTAGTCGCCGAGGGCGAAACCGGTGGTGGTGACGACTGACGTCACGTTCAGCGCCACATGCCGCAACGCATCCAGCCAATGCAGATTGGTCGTCCACCAATACCAGGTGCCGAGCACCAGCCAGGTCACCAGCAACATGCCGAGCAAGCCCTGCACTTGTTGATCCTTGATCAACGCCTTGCGGTTGCCGCGCAACGTCGCCACGTAAAGGGTGAACGGCAGGCTGCCGAGAATCATCACCACCACCGCGACCCAGTGCACTGCCGGTTGTGTCCACTTGGCCAACGACTGGTCGGACGTCGAGAAACCACCGGTGGAAATCGCCGACATCGCGTGGTTGATCGCATCGAACGGGCTCATCCCGGCCCACCAGAACGCCAGGCTGCCGAGGATGGTGATGCCGACATACGCCGCCACGATCAGCCGCGCCACCATGTGCGAGCGGGGCATGACCTTTTCCGAACGGTCCGAGGATTCGGTCTGGAACAGGCGCATGCCACCGATGCGCAGCAGCGGCAGAATCGCCACCGCCATACCGATAAAGCCGATGCCACCGATCCAGTGCAGCAGCGAGCGCCACATCAGGATGCCGGGGGACATGGTGTCGAGGCCGTTGAGCACGGTCGAGCCGGTGGCGGTGATGCCGGACATGCTTTCGAAGAACGAATCGGTGTAGCTGATGTGCTGGGTCAGCAGAAACGGCAGCGCGGCGAAAATACACACCACCAGCCAACTGCTGACAGTCAGCAAATACATGTCACGCGGGCGCAGGTGAATGTGTTCGGGCCTGCCGGGAATCACCAGCGCAAGACCGGCGACGAAGGTAATCATGCTCGCCCAGAGGAACGATGGCAGGTCGCTGGTGCGCTCGAAAATCACCAGGGTGGCCATGGGCACAACCATGGCGACGGCCAGGGTGATCAGGAAGATGCCGATGATGAAACCAATGATCCGTAAGGTCGGCAACGCCATGAAGTCCGCTCGGGCTGATGTAAGAAGGGCGCCATTCTACCCGTGGGACAGGGCATGTAAACCGGCATCCCGTTGGCAGATGCAGCTAGAATAGCCGCACATTTTTCTCAGGAGGTGGCCGATGCAGGCTCTCGACGCTTTGCTCAACCGTGTTTCCGTTCCCCGCCTGGTCGAACCGGCCCCCACTGCCGAGCAGCGCGAAGCTCTGTTTGGCGCAGCGTTGCGCGCGCCGGATCACGGGCATTTGCAGCCGTATCGCTTCCTGACGGTCGAAGGCGCGGCGCGTGAGCAGATGGGCGAGTTGCTGGCTGAAGCTGCGCAAATGCAGGAAGGCGAAGTCACCGAAGCAATGATCGACAAGGCCCGCAACGGCCCGCTGCGTGCGCCGCTGGTGGTTGTGGTGATCGCCAGATTGCAGGAACACGTCAAATATCCGAAGGCCGAGCAATTGCTCGCGGCCGGGTGTGCGGCGCACGGGATTTTGCTGGCGGCGTATGCGCAGGGGATTGGTGCGGTGTGGCGTACGGGTGATTTGGCTTATTCCAGGCATGTGGCGCAGGGTTTGGGCTTGACCGAGGGTGAAGAGGTGATTGCTTTCCTTTACCTCGGCACTCCGCAGAAAGAACCGCGTGTGGCGGAGAAAGTTGATCTGGCCGAGTTTGTCAGCGCCTGGCCTGGTAAAGCCTGAAGATCAAAAGCCCCTCATCGGAACGCCGCCCGCCTAATCCTCTCCCGGAGGTAGAGGGGGTTGATTGGGGGGGGCTCAAGAGTTACGCCGACGTGGGCGATCTTCGTGGAATCCAGAATCGACTTCGGTTTAAGTCGAATTCAAAGTTGATTAGGCCTCCGAATCCATAATCAACTCGGTTTTTCAGGTCGATGTATGACGCAAGACACTGCGGTCGGCTCCCTCTCCCTCCGGGAGAGGGTTGGGGTGAGGGCGGCTCTTAGGGTTGCACCACCGCGCCTGGCACCAGCGGCAATTCCAGGCTGGCAATAAACCCGCCCTGCGGATGATTGGCCAGCGTCAGACTGCCGCCATGCCGCTCCGCCGCCCTTCGCGCAATCGCCAATCCCAAACCATGCCCGGCGGCAGTCTGCCCCGGCGCCCGATAAAACGGTTCGCCCAACTGCTTCAGATGCTCTTCCTGCACCCCGGGCCCATGATCGCGCACGCTCACGATAATTTTTTCGCCTTGACGCGATGCCTGCATTTCAATGGCCTGGTCCTCAGGGTTGAAACGCTGAGCATTGCGCAGCAGGTTGTCGATGGCCCGCTCAATCATCGTCGGCCAGCCTTTGAGGTTCAGTTGCGGCTCGGCTTCCAGGCGTACTGTCTGCTCCGGCGAGCCAAGCTGCGCGTCTTTTTGCAGGGTACCCAGCAGCGCATTCAGATCCACTTCTTCAGCACTGGCATTGTCGGCATCGACCCGCGCCAGCACCAGAATTTCACTGATCAACGCTTCCAGCCGATCACACTCGCGGGTCAGGCGTGGCCAGAGTTTTTCCCGTTCTTCAGGGTTGGCGCGTTCGGCCAGCGCCAAGGCGATACGCAGCCGCGCCAGCGGCGAACGCAGTTCGTGTGAGACATCGCGCAATAGTTGGCGCTGACTGCCGATCAGGCTTTGCAGGCGCGCGCCCATACGGTTGAAATCGGTGGCCAGTACGCCAAACTCATCGCGACGGTTGGCCAGTTTCGCCAGGCTGTTTTGCTGATAAGTCGTCTGCCCCAGATCATGCACCGCGCCGCGCAAACGGCTGAGTGGGCGGGTGATGGAAAAGGTCACGAGCAGACTGAACAGGGTCAGTACCACCAGCGCGATCCCCAACGCGCTCAACGGCCAAAGCAGGCTTTCGCGATGCCAGGCGTCGAGTTCCGGGTGCGGGATGCGGTAAATGAACAGGTAAGTGTCGCCGGTTTTGTCACTGGTGAACTCGTCTGTGAGGCGGCGCCATGGCAGGCGGCGGTCATCGTTGTTCTGGCGTGCTTCGAAGGCGGCGGCGCGGCGGGGGAAGGTGCCGCGTACCACCGGGTCGCCGCTTTCGTTGAGCACCTGAACGTCGATGTGATACTGGCGTTTGCGTTGTTCGAGGATGTCCTGGGCGGCTTCTTCGCCTTGCGCTTCGTAGGTCTGCGTCCACTCGGCGGCCAACGTGTTGAGGCCCGGATGGCGACTGAGGATCCACGCGTCCTGATTGAGCATGTGCCCGAGCAGAATCGAAAGCCCTGCCACCAGAGCAATGGCCAGCCAGAAGCTTGCGAGAATACGCCAGAACAATGAACGCACAGAAAATCCTCAATCAAACACAGTCCATGTTGGAAGCCCTGTGGTGAGGGGATAAATCCCCTCGCCACCAGGCCTCAACATTAGATCGAAAACAAAAGACCCGACGGATTTAACCGTCGGGCCTGGGTTAGAACATTATTGCGCCTTTTGCGGCTGCTGCGCTTTCCACGCCTTGAACTCGGCCCATTCGGCGCGGCGCTCGGCTTGTTTCTTCTGGATCTCGTCGAATTTCTTCTGTTGATCCGGTTTCAATACCGCACGCACATCGGCTTCGGCTTTCTTATGGTTAGCGGCCATTTCGTCTTTCAGGGCTTTCTGGTCAGCTGGCGAAAGTTTTTCCAGGTACTTGTCGACCACTTGCTTACGCTCGTGCATCTGCTCGCCCATGATCTTGCGGATCTGCTCGCGCTGTTCGCGGGACAGGTCGAGTTGGCTGTACGGACCTTTGCCGTGCATGCCGTGCATCTGACCGCCGTGGCGTGGGCCGTCGAGCGGACCACCCATCGGGCCACCGTCTTGCGGCATGGCCATGGCGACGGTTGGCAGAGCGGCAGCGAACATCAAAGCGATAAGAGTCTTGCGCATGGTGTATCTCCTTGTCTCGTTCCCGGTACGTTCCGGATGAGTGCAGATTACGGAGATCAAGGTCAGCGGCGGTCAGCGCTGCGTAAAGCTTGGGTAAAGACGCTTTGCCATCAGCCTGACAAAACACTGTGGTGAGGGAGCAAGCTCCCTCGCCACAGATGGGTATTTACAGGCTGTAGTAATAGCCGCGGCTGCGCAGGGCGACGATGCGCGGGCGACCATCCGGGTGGGGGCCGATCTTTTTACGCAGGTTGCTGACGTGCATGTCGAGGCTGCGGTCGTACAGGGTCAGTTTGCGGCCGAGGGCGAGTTGCGCCAGTTCCTGTTTGTCCAGCGGCTCGCCGGGTTGCTTGAGCAAGGCTTCGAGCAGACGGCTTTCGGAAACGGTCAGCGTCAGTTCTTTCTCATCGATGCTGACCACACCGCGCACCGGGCTGAAACTCAGGTCGCCCAACTCGAGTTGCGTCGACACCGCGGCCGGATGACTGCGGCGCAACACGGCGCGCAAGCGAGCGGTCAGTTCACGGGGATCGCAGGGTTTGGCCAGGTAATCGTCGGCGCCCAGTTCCAGGCCGAGGATACGATCCAGCGGTTCGCCGCGTGCCGATAGCATCAGCACCGGCAGATCGGCGTGATCGTTGCGCAGTTGCTTGAGCAGTTCCAGACCGCTGCCGTCAGGCAGCATCACGTCCAGCACCACCGCCGCCGGGGCGGTTTCCGCCAGTGCCTTGCGGGCGCTCTGACCATCGTGGCAAGCACGCACCTGAAAGCCTTCCTGGCTCAGCCAACTGCTCAGGAGTTCACACAACTCCTGGTCATCATCAATCAGTAACAGCTCGCTCATGACTCACTCAATTTAACCATTGCCGACGTTTTCGGCTTGCACCACTGGCAAAGATACCGCAGAGCAGCGCCAATAGCGCTACCCCGGCCCCGGTAACGAACCACTGCTGCTGATCGGTCAACAGGCGCGGCAGCGGGCTGGCCTGGGCTTCCTTGAGTTGCAGCTTGAGGCGCTGGTTCTCTTGGCGTAGCCGGGCGAGCTGAGCGCTTTCGCGTGTGTTGTCGGCATTTTGCAGTTGTTTGTTCAATTCTTCTCGCTGCTGCTCGCTGGCCTTGAGGCGCTGCTGCAACTCGGTGATCTGACTGCCGGCACTCAATGACAGCGGCGTGGAGTTACCGCCTTCGGTAGTTTCCTCACCATGGGCGGGCGCCATGATCGACAACGTGACCAACATCAGACACAACGGACCCTTGCGCATCGCGACACCTGCTTCCAAATGGATATTGGGCAGGTTGTCGGCAGGCAAACGAGAATAATGAGCGATTGAGAGCGGCAAGAACCGAGAAGGTTCAGTGCCAGAGGTAATGTCGCGGGTGGTGAGAGCACAGGTTGTAACTGTGGCGAGGGAGCTTGCTCCCGCTGGACTGCGCAGCAGTCCCCCGCTTTATGAGGTAAAAAGCGGGGCCGGTTCGCGCCCCAGCTGGAGCAAGCTCCCTCGCCACAAGTTTTCTGCTCAGCCAGTTTTTAACTAAGCAGCAATTGCCTCAGTGGAGGGTTTTTACGGCAGAACTTGCTTGAACGGCTTCACAACCACATTGGCATATACGCCAGCAGCAACGTACGGGTCAGCATCAGCCCACGCCTGCGCGGCGCTCAGGGAATCGAATTCGGCGACGATCAGGCTGCCGGTGAAGCCCGCTGCGCCCGGATCATTGCTGTCGACGGCCGGATGCGGGCCGGCCAGGACGATGCGGCCTTCGCCCTTGAGCACTTGCAGACGTTCCAGATGCGCAGGGCGCGCAGCCAGGCGCGCTTCCAGCGAGTTGGCGACGTCGGTGGCAATGATTGCGTAGAGCATGTCAGTCCTCGGTTTTTGGTGTTGTGGTATCGGTGTCGTGCAGGTGACGGGACAGGTAAATGCCCTGTGCGACCAGGAACAGCACGGTCATGCCCAGGCTGCCGAACACCTTGAAATCGACCCAGTAACTCTGGAAGGTGAAGGCGACGAACAGGTTGGCGGCCCCGCAGAACAGGAAAAAGACGATCCAGGCGATGTTCAGGCGTGTCCAGACCGGATCCGGCAGGGTCAGCGCGTGGCCCATGATTCGTTTGATCAGCAGGCGGTCACCGATGAAGTGACTGCCGATGAAGGCAAGAGCGAACAGCCAGTTGACCACCGGGGCTTTCCATTTCAGGAAGGTCTCGCTGTGGAAGGCCAGGGTCAGGCTGCCGAACACGAGGCAGGCGATCAGGGTCAGCCATTGGCTCTTTTCCAGCTTGCGCTGTTTGATGAAAAGCGCGCCATACACCACCAGGGAGCTGATGATCAGCATTGCGGTGGCGCTGTAAATACCGCCTACAGTCAACTCATGGCCGGCGACGTCGACGGTGCGGGGATCGAGTTTGTAGACGATGAAGAACAGCAGAAGCGGGATGAAATCGATGAATTGTTTCACAGTGAGAGCCAGATGCCGGATGTGGCGGCATAATAACAAACATATGGGCGCGCGATAGCGCCAGCTGATTTGAGGTTACAACTCCCCGTGAATGTTGATTTGCACTGCCATAGCACGGCCTCCGATGGCGCCCTGGCGCCTGCGGTTCTGGTTGCGCGAGCGTTCGAGAACGGCGTGCGAGTCCTGGCGTTGACCGACCACGACACCCTTGAAGGCCTCGCCGAAGCGCGCACGGCCGCCAACGAATTGGGCATGCAACTGGTCAATGGCGTGGAATTGTCCTGCACTTGGGGCGGCGCAACCATTCATGTGTTGGGCTACGGTTTCGACGTGAACGCCGCGCCGTTGGTCGAAGCGATTGCCAAATTGCACGATGGCCGCTGGCTGCGGTCGGAAGAGATAAGCCGCAAACTCGCCCTCAAGGGCATGCCCGGCGCCCTTGACGGCGCCCGGAAGATCCAGCAGGAGCTGGGCGATAGCGGCAACGCCCCGGCCAGGCCGCATTTCGCCGACTGGATGGTGCGTGAAGGTTTTGTAAAGGATCGCGCCGAGGCGTTCCGCAAGTGGCTCGGCGCCGGCAAGCTGGGCGACGTCAAATTGCACTGGCCGACCCTGGAAGACACCGTCGGCACACTGCGAGCTGCTGGTGCCTGGGTCAGTCTGGCGCATCCGTGGCACTACGATTTCACCCGCAGCAAGCGCCGAAAGCTGATTGCCGACTATATTCAAGCAGGCGGGCATGCGATCGAGGTGGTCAATGGCCATCAGCCTGCGGAACAGGTCGGCAGCCTGGCAATCCTTGCCCGTGAGTTCGGTCTGCTGGTCAGCGCCGGCAGTGATTTCCATGGCCCTGGCGGCTGGTCCGAGATCGGCCAGTACCGGCCGGTTCCCGAGGACCTTCCACCCCTGTGGGGTCGGTTCAAACATGACACAGTTATTGCCGCCGTCTGAACAGGTAGAGAATGTGAGTCAATTTTTCCAGATTCATCCGGAAAACCCGCAAGCGCGCCTGATCAAACAGGCGGTCGAGATCATCCGCAGGGGCGGGGTGGTGATTTATCCCACAGACTCTTCCTACGCCATCGGTTGCCAAATCGGCGACAAAACCGCGATCGAGCGCGTGCGACGCCTGCGTCAGCTCGATGAGAAGCACAACTTCGCCTTGATCTGCAGTGACCTTTCGCAACTGGGCAACTACGCCAAGATCGACACCGGCACCTTCCGCATTCTCAAAGCGCATTTGCCGGGGCCGTACACCTTTATTCTCAACGCCACCCGCGAAGTGCCTCGGCTGCTCCTGCATCCGAAGAAGCGCACCATCGGGCTACGCGTACCCAGCCAGCCGATCGCCCTGGCGCTGCTGGCCGAGTTGGGTGAGCCGCTGATGAGCGTAACGCTGATCATGCCCGGTGACGAAGATCCCTTGAGTGATCCGTACGAAATGCGCCAGTTGCTCGAACATCAGGTGGACCTGATCATCGACGGCGGCTTTGGCGGCATCAAGGCCTCCACCGTGATCGACCTGACCGGCGATGACCCGGAAGTGGTCCGTGTCGGTTGTGGCGATCCGACGCCGTTCATGGTCGAGGCCTGAATGTCCGCAGTGGAAACCGTTGTCGATCCCCAGGCCGGCGCTCAGCAGGAGCTGCCGTTTGCCATGGTCTATGGCCAGGCGGTCATGGAAATGCCGCTCGACCTGTACATCCCGCCGGATGCACTGGAAGTCTTCCTTGAAGCCTTCGAAGGCCCGCTCGACCTGCTGCTGTACCTGATCCGCAAACAGAACATCAACATCCTCGACATCCCGGTGGCGGAAATCACCCGTCAGTACATGGGGTATGTCGAGTTGATGCAGTCGGTGCGTCTGGAGCTGGCGGCCGAGTATCTGGTGATGGCCGCGATGCTCGCCGAGATCAAGTCGCGCATGCTCCTGCCACGGGCCGAAACCGTCGAAGACGAAGAAGACGACCCGCGCGCCGAACTGATCCGCCGCTTGCAGGAATACGAACGCTTCAAGGCTGCCGCCGAAGGCATCGATGGCCTGAGCCGGGTCGGCCGCGACGTCGTGGTGCCCAAGCTTGACGCCCCGGAAGCCCGCGCACGCAAGCTGTTGCCCGATGTCGCGCTGGAAGAGATTCTGATGTGCATGGCCGAAGTGCTGCGCCGTGGCGACATGTTCGAAAGCCACCAGGTCAGCCGCGAGGCGCTGTCCACCCGCGAGCGCATGAGCGATGTGCTGGAACGGCTCAAGGGCGGCGGTTTCGTGCCGTTCGTCGAGCTGTTCACCGCTGAAGAAGGCCGCCTCGGTGTGGTGGTGACCTTTATGGCAATCCTTGAACTGGTCAAGGAATCCTTGGTCGAGCTGGTGCAGAATGAGCCGTTCGCCGCGATCCACGTGCGAGCCCGAGCCGAATAACGAGTCGAAACATGAACCTGACTGAACCCCGCGAGCTGGCGCCCCTGCTTGAAGCCTTTCTGTTGGCCTCGGGAAAGCCGCAATCCCTTGAGCGCCTCTACGAACTGTTCGAAGAGGGCGAGCGGCCCGAACCGCCAGTCTTCAAGAAAGCCCTGGCGTTACTGGCCAAGTCCTGCGACGGCCGTGCGTTCGAGCTCAAAGAGGTGTCGTCCGGCTATCGCTTGCAGATCCGCGAGAAGTTTTCGCCGTGGGTTGGCCGACTCTGGGAAGAGCGCCCGCAGCGCTATTCTCGTGCCTTGCTGGAAACCATCGCGCTGATCGCCTATCGCCAGCCGATCACCCGTGGCGAGATCGAAGACGTGCGCGGTGTCGCGGTCAACAGCAACATCGTCAAAACCCTCATTGAACGCGAGTGGATCCGCATCGTCGGTTACCGCGACGTGCCCGGCAAACCGGCGATGTTTGCGACGACCAAGGCGTTTCTCGATCACTTCAATCTGAAGAACCTTGAAGATCTGCCACCGCTGGCCGAGCTGCGCGAGATGGAAACCGACCCGGTGCTCGATTTCGACGATGCGCCGGTGCCGCAAGGCTTGCAGGAGCTGGCCGACGCCAGCGCCGAGCCGGAAGAGGAGAAGGAAGAAACCAGTTTCCATACCTTGCTGCTGGAACTGGACAGCATGGAGGAGGGGATCAAGACCGACTTCGACGATTTGCTGCGTGATGCCGCTGATGGTGCTGATGTTGCTGATGTTGCTGATGTTGAAGCATCGACGAGCGAACCCGAAGCTGAAATCACCGAGCCGGTTATCGAGGTTGAACTCGGGGCTGAGCCTGAAGCCGAACCTGAAGAGGACGTGCTTGGCGTCGCCGAAGCCCGGGAAAAACTTCTTGCTGCCGTCGCTGCCCTGGAGCAATCCGCACCAGAACCCGAGCTGAGCGAAGAAGAAGCCGAAGCCCGCGCCCTGGCTGAAGCGATCGAAGCCGAACGTCGCGAGTTCGAAGACTGACAGTCAAACTCTCTGAACACTGAAGAACCCTGTGGGAGCGGGCTTGCCCGCGATTGCGGTGGATCAGACAAAAATAGGCTGGCTGGCACTCCGTGATCGCGGGCAAGCCCGCTCCCACAGGGTTCAATGTGTTCTGGAGAAGGGTATGAGCTCAACCAAAGACCCCTGCATCAGCCTCTGCAAATTCACCGACGACATCTGCCTCGGCTGCGGCCGCAGCAAGCGCGAGATCAAGGCCTGGAAGAAACTCGACAAGGATGACAAGCGTACGGTGCTGGCCGAAGCCGCCCTGCGCCTGATCAAACTCGGCGGCGCCGGTCGGCGGAAAAAGAAATAACCTTGGCTTGATCAACTAGTCTCTGATGCGCGATGCCCCACATCCGCGTATGATTCGCGACCCTTCGCCGATCCCTTCGGCCAAGAACCCAGATTCCAATGCTTCAGGCGCTCACTTCGAGGCGACTGAACAGATCACACCGGGAGGTGCCCAGATGAGTGACATCAATCAGAAAGACGACCAGGAAATCGGCCCAGCAGGCGAAAAGCTGCAGAAAGTCCTCGCCCGTATCGGCGTCGGCTCGCGCCGTGACGTGGAATCCTGGATCAGCCAGGGCCGGATCAAGGTCAATGGCAAAGACGCCACCCTCGGTCTGCGCGTCGACATGCACGACGCCATCACCATTGATGGCAAGGTGATCAAGCGCGAAGAAGCGGCCGAATCGGTCCGCCGCGTGATCATGTACAACAAACCCGATGGCGAGATCTGCACCCGTGACGACCCGGAAGGCCGTCCGACCGTGTTCGACAAGCTGCCGCGTCCGAAAGAAGGGCGCTGGATCAACATCGGTCGTCTCGACATCAACACCACCGGTTTGCTGATGTTCACCACTGACGGTGAACTGGCCAACCGCCTGATGCACCCATCCTACGAGATGGACCGTGAGTACGCCGTGCGTGTACGCGGTGAAGTCGACGACGAAATGATCGAACGCCTGAAGGCCGGCGTTGTGCTGGAAGACGGCCCGGCCAAGTTCACCGACATCAAGCAGGCGCCAGGTGGCGAAGGCTTCAACCACTGGTATCACTGCGTGGTGATGGAAGGGCGTAACCGTGAGGTTCGTCGTCTGTGGGAATCGCAAGGTCTGGTGGTCAGCCGTCTGAAGCGCGTGCGTTTCGGTCCGGTGTTCCTCAACTCCGACCTGCCGATGGGCCGCTGGCGCGAAATGAGCCAGTACGAAGTCGACATCCTCAGCGCTGAGGTGGGCCTGACGCCGGTTGCCATGCCGCAACTGAACGCCAAGAGCAAAGACAAGCTTGAGCGTATGCAGCGCAAATCGTCGCGGCCGATGGCCAAGACAGAGCGCGTGCGCACCCTGCGTCCAGCCGCTGGCGCGCCGACCGGCCCACGTCCGGCCCGCGAGCCGCAGATCGAAGGCGAGCGTCCAGGTCGCAAGCCAGTCGCCCGTGACGGCGAGCGCGCTCCGCGTCCGGCCAACGGTCGCACTGAGCGTGGCGAGCGTGGTGCGCCTGCCGGTCGCGGTACGCCAGTGGCAGATCGCCCGGCGGACACCACCAACAAGCGTCCTGCGAAACCCGCGCCGAAGCGTCCGGGGATCAAACTGGTCGACGGCGACAAGCCATCGGGCAAGCGTCGCGGTGCACCGGCCGGTTCCGGTCAGCGTCCGGGTTTCGGTCGCAAGAAGCCTGAGTAATCGGCTTTAGCACCGAATGAAAAAACGCCAACCGCAGGGTTGGCGTTTTTTTTCGTCTGGCGAAAGTCGGGTGGTGCTTTTGAGGGCCTCATCGCTGGCAAGCCAGCTCCCACAGGTTTCTGTTGCGTTGCATAAATCCTGTGCACACCGCAGCTTCCTGTGGGAGCTGGCTTGCCAGCGATGAGGCCAATGCAACCCCATAATTTCCAGGATCAGAACACAAACCGCCCATCAAACACCGGTTTGTCATCCAGTGCCAACACGCCACTGGAGAAGATCAGGTCCAGGTGATGACTGCCCTTGGCGCCACCGCCCAATCCCAGATGCAGCCCACAATGCCGCTCCTCAAACCCGGCATTACGCGCATACAGATCCTTCACCCCTTCGTTGGTACCAATCCCCAACTCCTCAATCCGCCGGTTTGAAGGATTGGCGTCCAGATACTTGTTGAAATCATGCTCCAGCCCCGGCACATCGGTGGCGATGCGGCTGATGGTCGAGTTCTCGATCCACAACTCGAGCGGTGACTCCAGCACGCCATATTTGCGCGCGAACGGGATGGTGCTGAGGAAGGTGCCCTTGAACTTCACATGGCCGTTGATGGCTTCACTGTGAGTCGCGATTTCACCGGGCGCCAGGTCGAAGTTGCCGACGCCATTGATGTCGGTCCACTTCTTGATGCTGCTCAAGGGGGTTTCAAACCGCGAGCCGTGCTCATCGGTAAAGCTCAGCGTGGTCGCCTGGGACATGCGCTGGATCAAGTGGCTGTTCAGCCCGGCAATACGCTGCGGGGCGATGCTGAAAGTGTCATAGAAATAGTCGCCGTAATCCTTGAACAGCAGCGACTTCTTCCAGTTTTCCGCCATCACCGTTTGCAGCGCGCGGATAAATTCCGGGCCGTCGGGGCGCGGGTTGGGCAGGGTGGAAGAGTCGTAGAAGAAAATGTACAGATCGCTGTCGGTAATCGCTGAGGTCAGCGCTACGGTGCTTTCCAGCTCCAGGCGTCGGGCGCTGAAACTGAAACGCGGATGTTCGCCAGCCTGTTCGGCGATGGCACCGGTCAGGGCTTCGTAATCCGCCGTGTGGCCGAGCAATATCTTCGCCGAGTCGAGGCCGGCGAGGGCAGGGTGATGTTCGAGGTAGTAAAGGAAATGCGAGATCGCGCGGGGCTTATCCATGAGTCCTCCCTGACTGACCGAGAAAAAAGTGGCAGGCACGACCGGCCGGATCATGCCCGCCCGGGATGTCTTACAGAGGCCACATCGCCGTGCCGAACGGAACGACCGCATCGGCTTGCATCATTTCCACAGCCGCCTCATGGGTCGGTGCTTCAAACCATTCGTCCAGTTGCAGTTCGGTATCCAAGTCTTTTTCCAGTGCTTGCATGGTCGATCTCCTAGATGACTTTCACGGTTGTGACTGGCCGGTCGAAGTGGCCGGCAAGACGTGAAGAACCTAGTTCAGGGATTTCTGTAATGCAAAAAATAATTTATTTAATTTTTAAATAGACTTTTTATTCTGTTTTTTAAGCGGCGTTTTCTTATTTAAAAACAAAAAACTAAGTGGTGGTTTTCATTAGCAAGCTAGCTACCGTCAATTTGCAGACGTCTGACGGAAATTTCTGAAATGGAAACTTCGCGTTACGCCCTGTAAACAAATGTTTACGAAAAAACCGGTAAAACCCAATGGAACACCGCGCACCGAGCCAGTGTAAGGAAAAGCTGCCGAAGCGCCGCTGGCCGGGCGTGCCGCAAGGCTCTGGCGCGCTTGTTTCAGAGGCGTTTGAAGGGTGAGATGCGCCCCATGCCTGTCGTGCAGGTGCATAACAAGAAGGAGGCGCAATGAACGCCGTGACTGATCTCCACCTCTCTCCGTGGGACGGTTTTTCCCTCGTCCCCGTCGATGGCCTGCAAAGGCCTGACTCAAATTTTGCAGCCGCTCGAGCGTCTCGAGGCGGACACACGCAATCCCGGCAACCGATACGCTGATCCAGCGGAGTCTGGCAGCAGGGGGTTAGCGGTGTACAATGCGCCGCGTTTTAACTGTGACCCTCTGCGTAATCGCGCAAACCTCAAGGCTATCCGCCTTGTTCACTCCGCCGCGTCACAAGCGTGTCGGGTTCGATTTCGTCACAGATAAAAACAAACAGGTGACGCATGACCGTTGTAAAAAAGCTGAACTCCTGGTGCCTGCGCTGGGGTTTGATCGGGGCTGCTTGAAATCGCAACCTTGCAGCAACGTCTACTGAACATCATCAAACCTTGCGTGAGACCTTTTTCATGAGTGGACAACCCTCGCAATCAGGCGAGCTGAAACGCGGCCTGAAAAATCGCCACATTCAACTGATCGCCCTCGGTGGCGCGATCGGTACCGGATTGTTCCTCGGCTCGGCCGGGGTCCTGAAATCCGCCGGCCCGTCGATGATTCTCGGCTATGCCATCTGCGGCTTCATTGCCTTCATGATCATGCGCCAGCTCGGCGAGATGATCGTCGAAGAGCCTGTGGCCGGTTCCTTCAGCCATTTCGCACACAAGTACTGGGGCGGCTTCGCCGGTTTCCTCTCGGGCTGGAACTGCTGGATCCTGTACATCCTGGTGGGCATGTCGGAGCTGACAGCGGTCGGCAAGTACATCCACTACTGGGCACCGCACATTCCGAGTTGGGTCACGGCGGCCGGCTTCTTCGTGCTGATCAATGTGATCAACCTGGCCAACGTCAAAGTCTTCGGTGAAGCCGAATTCTGGTTCGCGATCATCAAGGTCGTGGCCATCGTCGGCATGATTGCCCTCGGCAGCTACCTGCTGGTCAGCGGCCATGGCGGCCCGCAAGCCTCGGTCAGCAACCTGTGGTCCCACGGCGGTTTCTTCCCCAACGGCGTCAGCGGTCTGGTGATGGCGATGGCGATCATCATGTTCTCCTTTGGCGGTCTGGAAATGCTCGGTTTCACCGCCGCCGAAGCCGACAAGCCGAAGACCGTGATCCCGAAAGCGATCAACCAGGTGATCTACCGGATCCTGATTTTCTACATCGGCGCCCTGGTGATCCTGTTGTCGCTGACCCCATGGGACAGCCTGCTGGAAACCCTCAATGCCTCCGGCGATTCCTACAGCGGCAGCCCGTTCGTGCAAGTGTTCTCGATGCTGGGCAGTGACACCGCTGCGCACATCCTCAACTTTGTCGTGCTGACGGCGGCGCTGTCGGTCTATAACAGTGGTACCTACTGCAACAGCCGCATGCTGCTGGGCATGGCCGAGCAGGGCGATGCGCCAAAAGGCCTGGCGAAGATCGACAAACGTGGCGTGCCGGTGCGTTCGATTCTGGCTTCGGCGGCAGTGACGCTGATCGCTGTGCTGCTCAACTACCTGATCCCGCAGCATGCTCTGGAGCTGCTGATGTCGCTGGTCGTTGCGACCCTGGTGATCAACTGGGCGATGATCAGCTTCTCGCACTTCAAGTTCCGCCAACACATGAACAAGACCAACCAGACGCCGCTGTTCAAGGCACTGTGGTATCCGTACGGCAACTACGTCTGCCTGGCGTTTGTGTTGTTCATCCTCGGCGTCATGCTGCTGATCCCGGGCATTCAGATCTCGGTGTACGCGATTCCGCTGTGGGTCGTGTTCATGTGGGTCTGTTACGTGATCAAGAACAAACGTGGTGCGCAGCAGGCTCTGCACGCGTCGAGTTCTGTCGCGAAGTAAGCAAAGTGCAAAAACAACAAACCCGGCCAAGTGCCGGGTTTTTTGTGTTCGCCGTTATACGTAATCGGCGATGGGATAGATCGCGCACAACGCCTCGGCCTGTAACCGGAATTGTTCCTGTGAGGCCGGGTCCAGCGAGTATTCCCGCTCGCCTTGCGGCGTTACCTTGTCGAGAATCTGGCACAGCAGACTGACAACTTCGCGGCATCCCTGCGGGTCGATGTGACGCTGCGCTATGGAGCCGGTGCCGATACGCAATCCGCTGGCGATAAGTGCCGGTCGAGTCTCGCCGGGGACGCGATGTTTGTTGACGATGATCCCGCAATGCTCCAGCGCCTTCTCGGCAATGGCGCCGGTAATGCCGCCACGCAAGCGGATCAGCACCGTGTGGTTTTCACTGCCGCCGCCCACAACCTCGTAATCGTGGGCTTGAAACGCGCTGGCAAGCTCATCGGCAGTGCTGCGAATTCGCCCCATGTAAGCGTCGAACTGCGAAGACATCGCATAGCCCAGCGCCGCAGCCTTGGCGGCAATCATGTTGACGGCTGGCGCCCCCTGCATTTGCGGAAACACGGCTTGATCGAGGGCACGGCGGAAGGTTGTCCGCAAGCCGGGAACCTTGGTATTGGCGTCCCGGCCCGACAGGATCAGGCCGCCACGAGGGCCCATGAGTTGTTTGTGTGTGCACGTCGTGGTGACGTGAGCCGCGTCGATCGGACTCGGATGTCGGCCCGTGGCGACCAGTCCGGCGATATGAGAAATGTCGGCGAGCAGGATCGCCCCGGCTTCATCGGCAATCTGGCGAAACCGCTCAAAGTCGACGGCCCGCGAATAGGCTGTGGCGCCGCACATGATGATGCGCGGGCGATGCGCAAGCGCCAGGCTGCGCACATTGTCGTAATCGATGACGCCGTCTGATCTCGTTCCGTACTGAATCGCTTTGTAGTAGGCGCCCGAGAAGGCTTTGGAGCTGCCATGGGTGAGGTCACCGCCATGTTCAACGGCCATGCCCAGCAGGGTGTCGCCCGGCTCAAGCAACGCAGTGAGCACCTGATAAGTGGCGTTCGAAGCCGAGTGTGACTGCACGTTGGCATATTGGGCACCGAACAACTCCCGCGCCCTTCGAATGGCAAGCGATTCGACCAGGTCAACGTTCTCGCAGCCGGCGTTATAGCGCCTGCCTGGCATCCCCTCGGCGGTCACGTTGACCAGTGCCGACGCAGAGGCGGCAAGCGTGCGGGGCATGACTGCGCAGGAGGAGGAGACCAATGACAGCACTCGGTGTTGTCGTGCGACCTCAGCGTCGAGAATCCCCGCCAACTCGGCATCTTCCGTACGAAGATCCGCCAGACCATTTCGCAGTAAGTCGGCCTGGTTCATCAGCGGTTCAGTTTTGACTGCCATGCTTCGTATTCCTTCCATGTTTGCTGCGTACTGCGAACAACAGCACGCCTTCCTTGGTTTCACGACTTTGCGTACATCCACTTGCCGATCGGTACAGGCGCATTCCGTGTTTTGCGGGCAATGCGCGCAAAACTAACGTCTGTACGAGCAACCACTACTCTTGCGTTTCGCTCGCTGATCGGAGGAGGTGAGCTCGACGCATCATAGGTTTTTCAGTGAGGAACGCCAGAAAAATTAATCAGAAAAATGAACATTGTTCAAATAAAATGATTCTTTTTGCGTAAGCAAACGGTGTAAAACTGCAGTTCGGGAGGCGTTTGTCGAGTGATGACAGCCAAAACGGACGAGTCGGTACGCAGCATGAATCGACTCCGCAGAGCTGAGCATGTGGTTGTTGCGTCTGACTTTTGTACCGAAACCAAGGATGGAGAATGCTATGATCGCTGGCGGTTCCAATACCAGTACAACTATCTGCGTAGTGTTCCTGTGTCACCACTGAATGCTCATTCGTGGCGTGTTTTCTAATTGCCTTTATAAAAAGATGGTAAGTACTTTATGCACAGAAGAGAAAGATCGGAGAATCTGAAAAACAACATTAAATACTTGATAAAGAGTCGCGGGGAGACACAGTTGTCGTTGTGCAATTCCAGTGGATTGACCAGGACGACTATCTATAACATTCTTGAAGGCAAGGTGGTCAACGTACAGCACTCCACCGTGCGCAAGATTTCTGATTTCTTCGGTGTATCGTATGAAGAAATAGAGACCATTGATTTTGAAGAAAAGGAAATAATCGACAACAGCATCTCTCCGCAGGGAAATATGAATCCAGCGGCCGTTCCGGTGATAAAAGAGAGCTTGCTGCTTCAGAATCTTGATAAAAGAATTGGTGAGCTGGCTACCATCTATCCACTGACATACTACTTTGGTACGTCTTTCAATCTGATCGGTGTACTGCTGGAAAACGAGATCAGTGGAATGAATGAACCAGGTGATCTTTTGATCGTGCAGAAGGGGGCGTCCAGCAACGATAGGCAAAAGCTGGTGTATGACAAAGTCGGCAAAAAGTTATTCATAATGGATGAGGTTGACCCTGATACGGATCGTATTTGTGTGGTCGGGGATATAATCGAGGAACGATTTAATGGATTGCAGCGTTGAAACGGAAAACAGCAAATACAAGCTGCTAGGGTTTGAAAACGGTAAAAGTCTGGCCGTCATCATGGTGATAGCCACAGGCAAGATAATTAAAATAAAGCTCAGTGAAGTGTTAAATAGTGAGATTATGGATAATCTAAATAAAATAGAAGTAAAAAATCTCTATAAAAAGTTTTATTCTCAGGGTGGGGCACTCACTGCCTACGAGATCAATGACCGTCATGAGAGTTCCTGGATGATCTACATCATCCTGAACCTGATGCTGTTCACGCTGTACATTTTCACCAGTATTGCCGCAACGAAGCCGATTTATCTGGAATATTTCGATATTGTTGTAACGCCGGGCACCTTTCTTTATCCGCTGACGTTTCTGATCGTCGATTTGCTGAACGAAACCTTTGGTCTCAGACTTGCGCGAAAGGCGATTCTTTTTGCCTTTATCAGTAATGCGGCCATTATTATTTTGCTGGCTATTACTACCCACTTGCCTGGGCTGCCAGGCTGGAAACTGGACGGGCCTTACAACGACGTGATCAGTCAGTTGTCGTCGGTACTGGTAGCCTCATCCATCTCGTTCCTAGTCTCGGAAAACATAAACTCTTATTTGTTGTGCAAGATCAAGGAACTGACGAACTCGAGATTCCTGTTTTTGCGGGTGTTCTTGAGTACGTTGTTTGCGGTGATTATCGACAGTTTCCTTTTCTGCTATATCGCCTTTTATGGAAAGATGGACAATAGTGCGATACTGAGCATGATCTATGTCCAGATCGCGATAAAAGTGGGTTTTGCCTTCTTTAACGTCTTGCCCGCGTATGGCGCAAGGTCACTGTTCAAGAAGTATTTGACAGGCGCTCAGACGCAATAAGATCAACAAGGCGCTCACTAGGGAAATCCCATCGTTAGTGAGCGCCTCGTTTGTGGTTTGATTTATTTCAAGTTCAATTTGTTTTTAAGATTGTGTGTAACCTGATCTTTGTTATTCAGGAATTCGTTCAGGCCTTTGGCGCGAAGATTACACGCATCGCAATCGGAACATCCGCTACCTTTGATGCCGTTGTAACAGGTCAGTGTTTCGTTACGAACCAGATCCAGTTGATGATGGTAATCAGCCAGGGCCCAGGTTTCTGCCTTGTTTAGCCACATCAATGGGGTGTCCAGTTGCAACTTGTAATCCATACCTAACTCAAGGGCCTTGTTCAGGGCCTTGACGAACTCATCCCGGCAATCAGGGTAGCCAGAAAAGTCGGTTTCACACACGCCGGTAATGACAGTCCTGGCTTGGACTTGATAGGCGTAGATAGACGCCAGGGTCAAAAACAGAATGTTCCTTCCCGGGACGAAAGTGCTTGGCAGGCTTTCGCCGGAGCTATTCACGGTCGGGACCGGAATGTTGTCGCGGGTCAGGCTGCTGATGGCCAGCTCATTGAGCAAGGACACGTCCATGGTTTTATGCACGGTCACGCCGAGCTTTTTGGCGAGCTGCTGAGCAACTTCGATTTCCGCGTGATGGCGCTGACCATAGTCAAACGTGATGCAGTGAATTTCATCGTAGTGGGTCAGGGCGTGGATCAAACAGGTGGTGGAGTCCTGCCCGCCGCTGAACACGATAACTGCTTTATTGGTCATGCTTATGCTTCCTGCATTGATTGGAGTAGAGCAACGCCCGACAGGGTAACGCGAATGGCTCTCGGTATAAACGCTTCTGGCGCTGGATCTGTCAAAAAGCTCAATTAACAACACAGTTTCAAAATCGTCATATCGACCGCTTGCCGTCACTCAGGCGTCTTGAATCTCAATCTGTCGACCAATAACGTAGAGGTCACCGTCCTGGCGTACTTCTTCCAGGGAAGACGGGTCTGCATCCAGCGCGTAATTCCCGTCGATATCAATGCACCAGAGATCGTTTAATTTCAATAAACGAACACCCGAGCAAATGGAGTTGAATTGATTGCCCATGACCCGTGCGCTCAATTCTGTTACACCTGTCAAGGTTATTCTTATTTTTTTCCAGACGTTGCCTTTGGCTCTGTGGTCTCTTCCATGCAGCACAACGGTTGCTGCCAGTGGCTCATTGGGTACGTAATAAAATTCGAAGGACAGTATCAAACCATCTTCAAACCGATTGAATGCCTGAGATATTTCATTGATGTCGTCGATCGAGAATGACATTTTTATTTATCCATAGCGTCTTATGCAGCAATCAAGGGTTCTGCTGAAACCTGTGACACTGTAATCAATAGAAAATTGCGCGGTAAAATCAGAGCTGATCAGTCTTATTTCGTCGCTGTCGGTACTGTCAAAATCAAACCCTTCACAGAGTCGGACGCCGCTTTTTACCTTGTATGCCCCGCAGAATTTCCAGTCTTCATCCATCAGCAAGTAGTATTCACGATCATCCATTAGTGATGAGGTAAAGCGCAGGCACTCAGCGATCGAAGAGAACTCGGTGAACTCACATAAGATTTCTCGTCTTGATCTTAAATCACTAATTATCGAGTCCGTTGCCGGCAGGCTTAAGAGCAACCTCTCATCGAAAGGGTGTGCTAAAAGCAGGCTGGTTTTTTTACTGTATCGGCCCAGTACATTCTTATATTGTGCCTTTCGATACAATAACTTTCTCCTATAAGGATCATAAATCATGTTAAACATCCTTGTGTGTTGAATGGGCTACTGGGTCTAGGCAAGGTGACCTTCAATGCGAAAAACTTCATTCAGCCCCACCTCTTCAGCGGGATCGCCATCTTCAAGGCACCTAAAGCTTATGCCCGATAGTGCTTTGTGCAATAGCGCGCAGAGTTTTACAGGGTGGAAGTTTACTTGTAGCCAAAGAGAACTCAATTTACAGGCGAGGAAGAGCAATGTTGTTTCTGGAAAGAATTAAACAAATCATCTCGATAAATTTTATCGGATGCTCAGTTGGGGTGGAGTACATGTCTACTAATCCGACTTCCACAGCGCAATCAACAATTACGCGGAAGTCATCGATATCTTGTGATGAAATGCAGTGGAGGAGATCAGGCGGCATATTGTCTCCCCTGCCATTCAGGGGCAGTGTCGCACCTTTTCTCTCCCAGTCAGTCAAGCCACCGCACTCCGGAAAGCTATCAAGGTGAGCTATCAATTTTTCGATAGCACCGTGTCGAATGAACTTTGCTTCGCAATAGGTATGCAGCAGTCTGGACGCATGGCGCTGTAAAGCAGCTGGGGAGAGGTTGGCAAGTGCTTGCGCTAACTCTTCTTGAGTGTTCATTGAGTCTTGGTCCATTCAGTTATTTTTCTTTTTATTTCTTCCAGCAAGTTTACGTTGCCGATTACAACCAGTTCGCACCCCAGTTCCTTGTCTCGATAGGAAACAAGCTCATCAGTGTCCTGGTCGAGTATCACTCTAAGAATTTGCCCATTCGCTTCGTTTCTGGCAGAAAAAATGGGATTGCCATCCATGAACGGCGTGCCATTTGAGAATGTCGTATTGTAATAAGGTGCTTTAAATCCCTTATATCGATTTTGTTCGTCTGAGCCTCCAGGCGAAAAAACTCATAAAAGGATCGCTCCAATCTGAAGTAGCAGTCCGGATTGTGCAGATAATCATTGAACATTTCACTTGCTCCGCGAAAGCGCGATAGGTCTTTTCGTAGCCGTCAGCGGAAGTCAAAATACTCGATCATAAGTTCGGTCGGCTTCATGCCAGCACCCAGGAATCCGAGAACCTCCAGGAACCACGATAGATCATCTCCGAGTTCAGAGACATCCTCCCTCTCACTCATCAATAAACATAACGCCAGTCTTGCCATCAGATTTTTACGTTCACGAAAGTTGCGTATTGCCTCGTGCTCATCGATTTTCGCCCACCAAATAGATGACTCTGCTTTTAATATTTTGGTGGTGATTTTTCCATCAATGTATTCTTGAGCCAAATGCATAGGGTCATGCTTGCAATTGGCAAACTTGATGTTCAGGGCGTGCAATACCTTAAGAAAAAAGGTGAGTTGATGTTTGCGCGCAATTGAACTGTTGTTTGATCGAATGATGCCGTTCATATTGTATTTTTTGAAGTCAATCTTGTTCAATTTGGTTTCCCTATCTGTCGCTATGGGCGGTGCATTGCAAAAAGGTTCTATCGGGTCGTTCGCTCAGTACGGCTTTCCAGTATTCCGATTCTTTGGTTGTCTGATTTTTACCGCTGAAAAGTAGGTCTTCTTGAAAATGGAATTTTAAGCAAGAATTCTCTGGTTTTTGGTGTGGGTGTCATGTCAGCGTCGGCTTGTTTCAAGGATTCTGCAAGTTCTGAGAATTCAATAATCTGTTCCGGGAGGCCGTGAATCAGTATGCAGCGAGTATCGGAGAGATCCTCACCTGTAAGCGCCACGAGGTATTTTTTTGAAGTTAATAATTTTGCGACGTTAGCAAACGACTTGAAAGACGACGCCTTTGAGAATTCTGTGCCGGAAGCCTTATACATGTTGACTATCGTACCTAGAATTTCTTTTTTATCCGTTTCATCCAGCTTTGTCTTGGATAAAAATATCAAGGCATTCCATCCTCTGTATATAGCACTAAATAGCGTCAATACTTCTTCGTGGCACAGAATGCTAGAGATGTCACAGAAATTAAGTTTGTCATCAATGTGTAAGTCAACTTCCATCTCCCTTCTTTTGTTCATGGCGGCCATGCCAAGTTTGCCAAAGGCCCTTTTGTGTCGACCTAGTTTCTCCGCAATAACACTACTGGATTCGAGTTCGGCAGCCAGTACTGCGTATACATTATATTGAAGAAAAATCGGTGCCAGAGGTTCGAAGATCAACTCGTGACGATATCCTGTAGCCAGATACCATATTGCATCACATGATTCATCAAGACTGATCCGCGCAGCCTTCGATGCATATATTGATCCTGTGTCTACGATGGCTTTCATAAAGAAACTCAAATGGCGGGCACGGCGCCGGGCGTGGCCAGCGCGACCTGTTCACCGGCTTTGCGCCCAAACACTAGGGTTTCCATGGCCTGGACGAAGGTTCGACCTTGTAGCCAGAAACCGTCATGAATCATGCTCAAGACATAGCATCGCTGCTGCTCGTCCATCAATAGCGCGGCGTGACCGTGATGGATCTCGGCGATGCTTACCAAAGTGCTGCCCAGGCGTTGCTGCCAGGCCAGGAAGTCTTCGCTGTCATGCAGGTATTCAAAGGTGCCAAAGGCGACATCGCTGGTAGCGCAGTCTTCGCCTCTACCGCAGGTCCCCACCTGCAGGCCGGCGAGTTGTCCGAGCAGTGCGGCGGCCGGGTGCTCTGGCGGGACGAAGTCCGGCAAAGGTTCTGCGAGAGTCACGGGCCAGCCAGCGGCCAGGAACAGAGGGCGCAGAGTGTCAGGAAGTTCGATCAGCGAAGGTCCGGGCTGGGCAATGAGTGTCATCGGTAAACCTGCTCCATGAGAGATCTGACCCGCAATGCGTCATGCTTTTTTGATTTTTCCATTTGCAGAACCGCTGCCTCTTCCATAACCCTGATCAAGATGAGTTTTTCATGGGGCATGGTCAAAGTCAGTGTGCCGGCCTGCTGTATAAAATCCGTTGGATTTGCCTCATGACACCCGGATCTCGCTTCGAATGCCTTGCGAAAATGTCCAGCCCAAGTGCAATACCTTCTTTCCCCTCTGCTGTCGCTTGGTCAAAGACTGACTTAAATACTCTGATGACAGATGTGCGATCAAAGTGACGCGCGAGCATATCGCCGACAGTCCAGCAGAATTCCATAACTGCATATCTGGAATAGTTGCTCCGAATGGCATCGAGCAATGCCTGCTTTTGAATTGCCGAGAGCCTGTTCATATCCGATGAAATCTTTATTATGAAAAAATCTGCGCCAGGCTTATTGAAAAATGCGTCTGTCGAGAGAATTTCAATAATGAAATTCAGACATTTCTCAGGAAAGGTCTCATGACTCAGTGTCAGCCGATCGTAGTCATCAGCAAGCGCCATGACTCGCTTGCGCGCTCCTTTTCCTTCTGCGGCATATAACGACTTCCTTATCTCTTCCATGACCGGGTTTTCACTTTTGCGGGGGGGGGCTGATGCTAGCCGCGTCAATTACGCTTCAATTTTTTACATGAATCAAGATTCATGCCAGCCATGATATGGCCATTACGGGGCATGGAGGGGCGCCGCTGGCCGAAGAGCTTGTTCAATTTTTGCTGTAGTAAACCGCATCAAAGTGCGCAAGAAGTTGCGTACTCTTGTAATACGATCGCGTTCTGGCTATTCGCGGTATCCTGCGCGTTCTGAATACGGACGCTTTTCCATGCTGGTAATTTCCAACAACGTGCATCTGCCGGATGCCGAGATCGAATTGACGGCCATTCGCGCCCAGGGCGCCGGAGGGCAGAACGTCAACAAGGTCTCCAGCGCCGTGCACCTGCGCTTCGACATTCCAGCCTCGTCCTTGCCCGAATTCTACAAGGAGCGGCTGCTGGCGCTGCGCGACAGTCGCATCACCAGCGATGGCGTGTTGATCATCAAGGCTCAGCAATACCGCACGCAGGAAGCCAACCGAGCCGATGCGCTGGAGCGTCTGGTGGAGCTGATTCTCAGCGCCACCAAAGTTGAAAAGAAACGCCGTCCGACCAAGCCGACCCTCGGTTCAAAAAAGCGTCGGCTTGAGTCGAAGACCAAGCGCGGCAGTATCAAGGCCGGGCGGGGCAAGGTGGATTTCTAATCCTCGCGATACTTGGCGGTGTGTTTATACAGATACACGCTCAAGGCCAATCCACTCAGCGAGGCGAGGGCGGCGAAGAGGAAGATCGAAGCAAACCCGAATCCCGCCGCAATCGCCCCGGCCAGTGGCCCAGTGATCCCCAGCGACAAGTCGATGAACAGTGAGTACGCACCCACCGCCGCGCCACGGCTGGACGCCGGCACCAGATTCACCGCCTCCACGCCCAGCGCCGGGAACACCAGCGAGAAGCCAAAACCGCTCAACGCCGCACCGGCCAGTGCCCAATGCGCGTCCGGTGCCAGCCACAGCAGCAACAGTCCTAGGGTCTCCACTGACAGGCAGGCAATCGCCACGCGAAAGCCGCCGAGGCGGTTGATCAGGTTGCCGAACAGCAGTCGCGCACCGATGAAACTGGCGCCGAACAGGCTCAGGCACAACACCGCGTTGTCCCAGTGCCGAGTGGCGTAATACAGGGTGATGAAGGTCGCGATGGTGCCGAAACCGATTGAGCCCAAGGCCAGCCCGCAACCGTGGGGGAACACGCGTCCGAGCACATGCATGAATGGCAGGCGCTCACCGGCAACAATCGGTGCGGCGGTTTTTGGCCATGCCAGTAACAGGCCCAGCGCGGCCAGCAGGATGATGCTGACGCCCATGCTCCACAAACCCAGTTGGCCGACCAGCCATACCCCGAACGGTGCGCCGACCGCCAGTGCGCCATAGCTGGCGATGCCGTTCCACGAGATCACCTTGGCGGTGTTCGCCGCGCCGACACGGCCGATGCCCCAGCCGATCGAGCCGGAGCCGACGAGGCTTTCCGCGCTGCCCAGCACCAGTCGGCCGATCAACAGGCTGATCAAACTGAGCATCGGCATGTTCGGTGTCCACGCGGAAATCAGCATGAACACACCGCTCAAACCGCAGCCGGCCAAACCATACATCACTGCGAGCTTGCTGCCCTTGTTGTCGATGATCTTGCCGGCGTACGGGCGGCTGAGCAGGGTCGCGAGGTATTGCACGCTGATCACCAGACCTGCGATTACCGCGCCGAAGCCCAGGTCGCTGTGGACGTAACCCGGCAGCACCGCGAGGGGAATACCGATGTTCAGGTAGCCGATGAAGGTGAAGAGGACGATGGAGACGACTTGCAGCGTGACCGCCAGGGGGCGCTGGGGCTCTGACTTAGAGAACGACATGGGTAACGATCCACGGGGAGAGCAGAATAGATAGGCTGCTCATGATACCGGCGCGGAACAATCTGAGGCGGGAAAAGTAAAACTATTTGTCGGGCGGCGGCTTCAGGATTTGGCCGGAGCGACCAGTTGTGTGGTGACCAGCGCGGCGAGGGCGTTTTCTTCACTGCCGAAGCGGGCGAGCAGAGCGGCTTGTTTCTCAGGAGAGAGGCGGTTCCAGATCTCGATCATTTTCTCGGTGGCGCCGATCAGGACGGCGGCTTGGCTTTCGGAGAATTCGTCGGTCATGGCAGGCTCGGTTTCAGGCAGTGTGGAAAGCGCATGTTAGCGCTTTCCACACGGTCTGTACGACGGGTCTTACTCTTCGTTGTCGGCCGGGCGGCTCTCAACGGCTTCTTGCGGCTCGGGCTGCCCCGCACCGGCTTGTTGCGTGGTCGTCTGCTCAGGTACGTGCAGGCTTGGGAAGGGGAGATTAGGAATCTCGTGCATGGTTGCGCTCCTCGCTAAGTCTGTTGATAGATCTGGTAGATCCGCGCTTCTGAAAAAGCCTGCGCAGGATACAGGAGGAAAAATGACAATCAGACTTTTAATTCAAATTAATGCGACAGATGGCCGCAGGGAGAGCGAAAAGCAAAAGACTGGGCCATAGCCGAAACCAAATGTGGGAGCGAGCCTGCTCGCGAAGGCAGTGTGTGTTGATCGTTCCCACGCTCTGCGTGGGAACGCCTCAAAGGACGCTCTGCGTCCGCTGTTGGGACGCAGAGCGTCCTGGGCTGCATTCCCACGCGGAGCGTGGGAACGATCAAATCAAAAGATCGCAGCCTGCGGCAATTCCTGCAGAGTATTGCGGTGTTACTTGCAAACGCTGGCGATGGCTTCGGCCAGCAGCGCCAGACGCGTGGCATCGATGCCGGCCACGTTGGCCCGACCCGAGCTGACCATGTACACGCTGTGATGCTCGCGCAGCCGTTTTACCTGCTCCGGCGACAGGCCGGTGTAGGAGAACATCCCGCGTTGCACGCTAATGTGCGCAAAACGTTCGTGCAAACCGTGTGGCTCCAGCGCTTCCACCAGGCCGCTGCGCAACTGGGCGATACGCAAACGCATGGCTTCCACTTCGTCGGCCCAGCGAGCTTTCAGCTCCGGGTCGGCGAGGATGGTCGCGACTACCGCCGCACCGTGATCCGGTGGTGTCGACCACAGGTTGCGGGCAATGTTGGCCAGTTGGCTGCGAATGTCGATGAGCTTGTCGGCGGTTTTCGCGCAGACGATCAGCGCACCGGTGCGGTCGCGATAGAGGCCGAAGTTCTTCGAGCAGGAACTGGTGATCAGCAGCTCAGGTACCTCTGCCGCGAACAAGCGGGTCGACCACGCATCCTGCTCCAGACCATCGCCAAAACCCTGGTAGGCAAAGTCGATCAGCGGCAGCAGATTGCGGCTGCGCACCACGTCGAGTACGCGCTGCCAGTCGTCGTGGTTCAGGTCGAAACCGGTCGGGTTGTGGCAGCACGCGTGCAGCAGCACCACATCACCTTTCGGTACTTCATTGAGCACGGCGAGCATGGCATCGACGTCGAGGCGGTTGTCGCTGCCCACGTACGGGTAGTGACTGACCTTGACCCCGGCCGCCGCAAAAATGGTTTCGTGGATCGGCCAGGTCGGGTTGCTCAGCCATACGCCTTTGCCCGGCAGGCATTGGGCGATGAAGTCAGCGGCCAGACGCAGGGCACCGGTACCGCCCGGCGTCTGGGTAGCGCCGGCACGTTGTTCGGCGATCAACTTCGAGTCGGCGCCGAGCACCAACTCGTTGATGACTTTGCCGAACAGCGGATTGCCGTGGCCACCGATGTAAGTCTTGGTGTCCTGGCTTTCGACCAGCCGTGCTTCGGCGATTTTCACCGCTTCCGGGATCGGCGTCAGGCCTTGGGCATCCTTGTAGACGCCAACGCCCAGGTCGAATTTGCGCGGGTTGCTGTCCTGCGCATACGCCTCCATCAAACCGAGGATCGGGTCGCCGGGTACCCGGCCGATGGCGTCAAAGTGCATTACTTGCGTCCTTCTGCGGTCTTGGCCACTTCGTCAGTGCGCGCGGCCATGATGAAGTCGTTGCGGTGCAGGCCTTTGATCGAGTGGCTCCACCAGGTCACGGTGACTTTGCCCCACTCGGTCAGCAGGCCCGGGTGATGACCCTCGGCCTCGGAGATCTCGCCGACGGCGTTGGTGAAGGCCAGCGCGTGCTTGAAGTTCTTGAACAGGAAGACCTTCTCCAGCTGCATGATGCTGTCGCGTACTTCGATGTTCCAGTCAGGGATCTGCTTGATCAGGATCGGCAGTTCTTCGTCGCTGACTTGTGGCGCATCGGCGCGGCAGGCTTCGCAGTGGGCTTGGTTCAAAGTGGACATGGTTGGATTCCTGAGATCGGGTGTCTTTTTTATAAGAGCTGTTACGGACGTCAATGCCGTCACGCTAAACCAAAGCCGCGACGACTGACAGACTCACTTGTCACTAAAAGCGACGGTTCACGCCGCTTTCGGTTTCGGCGGAAATTTTGGCGCGTGCAGACCCAGCTGCATGCCTTGCTTGACCATGGCCATGATGTCTTCATGAGCCACGTCGAACAGGCGCTTGAGATTCGGCAGGACAAAGTACAGCGGTTGCAGAATGTCGATGCGATATGGCGTGCGCATGGCTTCCAGCGGATCGAAGGCCTGATGCTCGGGCTCGTCCGACAGGCAATAAACAGTTTCCTTGGGTGAAGACAGGATGCCGCCGCCGTAGATGCGTTTGCCTTGCGGGGTGTCGACCAGACCGAATTCGATGGTCATCCAGTACAGCCGCGCCAGATACACGCGTTCTTCCTTGGTCGCTTGCAGACCAAGTTTGCCGTAGGTGTGCGTGAATTCGGCGAACCACGGGTTGGTCAGCAGCGGGCAGTGACCAAAGATCTCGTGGAAAATATCCGGTTCTTGCAGGTAGTCCAGTTCTTCACGGGTGCGAATAAACGTGGCCACCGGAAATTGTTTGCTGGCGAGCAATTCAAAAAAAGTCTGGAACGGAATCAGCGCCGGGACACGGGCGACCTGCCAACCGGTGGTCTCGCCGAGCACCTTGTTGATCTCGCCGAGCTGCGGAATGCGGTCGTGGGGCAGACCGAGTTTTTCGATACCGTCCAGGTATTCCTGGCACGCACGACCCTCGATCACTTTCAGTTGACGGGTGATCAGCGTGTTCCACACCGCATGTTCTTCGGCGGGGTAGTCGATAAAACCTTGCGCATCGGGCTCGCGGGCCACGTATTGCGTCTGCTTCATACTGCTCTCCTGCTAGGGGAATTCGTTCTTGTTATGTCCAGCGATGGATTCAGAATTACCTGAGAGCGTGTTGATGTGCAGCAGGTTGAATGGCCTGTGCGTAGGAAATTTCTCTTTAATTCGTAAAGTTATCGTTACGGTTTGGCGGATATCTCGCGTTTGCGGTGATTCTCGGGTTTGAAAAGGTCAATGGCTGTCACATAATCTTGACAACTATCTGCGCCCCTCGACAGAAAAGTCCGGCGCCGTTCCCTTGTAGGAGTGAGCCTGCTCGCGATAGCGGTGTATCAGTCAGCATCAATATCAACTGACGCACCGCTATCGCGAGCAGGCTCACTCCTACAGGTATTACTGTCTTCACGGGTCATTTATATGCGCATCAAAGTCCACTGCCAGAACCGCATCGGCATCCTGCGCGACATCCTCAATCTGCTGGTGGCGTACGGGATCAACGTCGCGCGCGGCGAGGTCGGCGGTGAGCATGGCAACGCGATCTATCTGCATTGCCCGAATTTGATCAACATCCAGTTCCAGGCGCTACGGCCGAAGTTCGAAGCGATTGCCGGGGTGTTCGGCGTCAAGCGGGTAGGGCTGATGCCAAGCGAGCGTCGGCACATGGAATTGAATGCGCTGCTCGGTGCGCTGGAATTCCCGGTGTTGTCGATCGACATGGGCGGCTCGATCGTTGCCGCCAACCGTGCGGCGGCGCAATTGCTCGGCGTGCGGGTCGATGAAGTGCCGGGGATTCCGCTGTCGCGCTATGCCGAGGATTTCGATTTGCCGGAGTTGGTGCGCGCCAATAAATCCCGAATCAACGGCATGCGGGTCAAGGTCAAGGGCGACATCTTTCTCGCTGACATCGCGCCGTTGCAATCCGAACACGACGACAGCGAAGCCATGGCCGGTGCAGTGCTGACCTTGCACCGCGCCGACCGCGTCGGTGAGCGCATCTATAACGTGCGCAAGCAGGAGTTGCGTGGCTTCGACAGCATCTTCCAGAGCTCGAAAGTCATGGCGGCGGTGGTGCGCGAAGCGCGGCGCATGGCGCCGCTGGATGCGCCGTTATTGATAGAAGGCGAAACCGGCACCGGCAAGGAGTTGTTGGCGCGTGCCTGTCACCTCGCCAGCCCGCGTGGGCAGTCGCCGTTGATGGCGCTCAACTGCGCAGGGCTGCCGGAGTCGATGGCCGAGACCGAATTGTTCGGCTACGGCCCGGGTGCCTTCGAAGGTGCACGGGCGGAAGGCAAGCTCGGGCTACTGGAACTGACGGCGGGCGGCACGTTGTTTCTCGATGGCGTCGGTGAAATGAGTCCGCGCTTGCAGGTGAAATTGCTGCGCTTTCTGCAGGACGGTTGCTTCCGTCGTGTGGGCAGTGATGAAGAGGTTTATCTGGACGTGCGGGTGATCTGCGCAACCCAGGTCGACTTGTCCGAGCTGTGCGCGCGTGGCGAGTTTCGCCAGGATCTGTATCACCGCTTGAATGTGCTTTCGCTGCATATTCCCCCGCTACGCGAATGCCTCGACGGTTTGACGCCATTGGTCGAGCACTTTCTGGATCAGGCCAGCCGGCAGATCGGTTGTTCGCTGCCGAAACTCGCGCCGGCGGCGATGGATCGACTCAGCCATTACCACTGGCCGGGCAATGTGCGGCAGTTGGAGAACGTGCTGTTTCAGGCGGTTTCGTTGTGTGATGGCGGCACGGTAAAGGCTGAGCATATCCGCCTGCCGGATTACGGCGTGCGTCAGCCGCTTGGCGATTTTTCGCTGGAGGGTGGGCTGGACGATATTGTCGGGCGGTTTGAGAAAGCGGTGCTGGAGCGACTGTATTCAGAGCATCCGAGCAGTCGGCAACTGGGTAAGCGGCTGGGGGTTTCGCACACCACCATCGCCAACAAACTCCGCGAATATGAAGTGGGCAAAGATCCTGAAAGCTAAGTGGCCCCCTGTGGCGAGGGGATTTATCCCCGATGGGCTGCGAAGCAGCCCCAAAGCCGTTTAACTTGATGTATCAACTGAACCGCATTCATCGGTATCGGGGCGGCTTCGCCACCCATCGGGGATAAATCCCCTCGCCACAGGGTTATTCGCCCAGCCCGAGATCGGGATTGCCGCCTAGCGGCATGACACCGCCGGTTTTTCGTCTTCGATACATTTCCCCGATCCCCGCAAAATCCCCCAAGTCCTTTGTTTACCGGGCCGCGAGCCGCCAGAAAAAAGTTGGTCTGCAAATTGCTTATGGCTCAGCAGTACAGCGGTGGGCGGCAAACGTCCGGCATGCAGAGGAAAGAGTGTGGACAAGTACCTTTATGTGGCAATGACCGGCGCCAGCCAGAACGCGCTGGCGCAGAAGGCTCATGCCAACAACCTGGCGAACATCTCCACCAACGGTTTTCAGCGCGACCTGGAGCAGGCGCGTTCGATGCCGGTGTTCGGTGACAGCTTTCCGGCGCGCGCGTTTGCCATGAGCGAACGGCCCGCCACTGATTTCACTCCCGGCTCGCTGGTACAGACCGGGCGTGACCTCGACGTCGCGGTGACCGGCAACGGCTTCATCGCCGTGCAGAACCCCAACGGCGGCGAAAGCTACGTGCGCACCGGCAGCCTCAATATCGACGCCCTCGGCGTGTTGCGTGCCGGCAACGGCATGCCGGTGATGGGCAATGGCGGTCCGATCGCCGTGCCGCCCGAGCAGCAGGTCGAAGTCGGTGAAGACGGCACCATCAGTATTCGTGCGATGGGCGAAGGCCCGCGCGTCATGGCGGAAGTCGACCGGATCAAACTGGTCAACCCGGACATCAAGAACATGAACAAGGGCCTCGACGGCTCGATCTACACCAAGGACGGCCAGCCTGCGCCTGCCGATGCCAACGTCAAACTGGTGTCGGGTTTCCTGGAATCGAGCAACGTCAATGCCGTGGAAGAGATGACCTCGGTGCTGGCTCTGGCCAAGCAGTTCGAGTTGCACGTCAAGATGATGAACACCGCCAAAGACGACGACCAGGCCATGGCTCGGGTCTTGCAGATCAGCTAATTATCAGAACGTCGCGCCGTAAAACAGGCGCACGAGGAGAATCGAATGCTTCCGGCTCTATGGGTTGCCAAAACTGGTCTGTCCGCTCAGGACACCAACCTGACCACCATTTCCAACAACCTGGCGAACGTCTCGACCACGGGTTTCAAACGTGACCGCGCCGAGTTCCAGGACTTGCTGTATCAGATCAAACGTCAGCCAGGCGCCCAGTCGACCCAGGACAGCGAACTGCCGTCGGGTCTGCAAGTGGGTACCGGTGTGCGCATTGTCGGCACGCAGAAAAACTTCACCGCCGGCAGCCTGCAAACCACCGAGCAGCCGCTGGACATGGCCATCGACGGTCGCGGTTTCTTCCAGATCCTGCAGCCGGACGGCACCACGTCCTACACCCGTGACGGTACTTTCCACCTCGACTCCAACGGCCAGATCGTCAACGCCAGCGGTTTCGCTCTGGAACCGGCCATCGTCATTCCGAACGATGCCCAGACCTTCACCGTGGGTCGCGACGGCACCGTGTCGATCTCCGTTGCCGGCAACCCTGCCGCTCAGGTGATCGGCAACCTGCAAACCGCCGACTTCATCAACCCGGCCGGTCTGCAAGCCGTGGGTAACAACCTGTTCCTCGAAACCGCTGCTTCCGGTGCGCCGCAAGTCGGTACTCCGGGCCTGAACGGTTTCGGCACCACGCTGCAGAACACCCTGGAAACCTCCAACGTCAGCACCGTTGAAGAGATGGTCAACATGATCACCACTCAGCGCGCTTACGAGATGAACTCCAAGGTGATTTCCACCGCCGACCAGATGCTCTCGTTCGTAACGCAGAATCTGTAATCAAGTCTATGAGGCGGCCATGAGGTCGCCTGCAACACCGTGAGGTAGGGTCATGAATCGCTTCGTATCTGTTCTGGCATTGAGTGGAGTCGTCTCGCTCGCGGGCTGCGTCGCTCCGACGCCCAAGCCCAATGACCCTTACTACGCCCCGGTGTTGCCGCGCACGCCGCTGCCGGCTGCGGCCAATAACGGCTCGATCTATCAGGCCGGGTTCGAACAGAACCTGTACAGCGACCGCAAGGCGTTCCGGGTCGGTGACATCATCACCATCACCCTGAACGAGAAGACCCAGGCGAGCAAAAACGCTAACTCGCAAGTGGCCAAGAACAGCAAGACCGGCATCGGCCTGACCTCGTTGTTCGGCGGCAGCGCCACCACCAACAATCCGTTGGGTGGCAATGACTTGAGCCTGGACGTCGGCTACAGCGGCGACCGTGCGACCAAGGGTGACAGCAAGGCCGCGCAGGGCAACACCCTGACCGGTTCGATCACTGTGACCGTGGCTGACGTATTGCCCAACGGCATCATCGCCGTGCGCGGCGAGAAGTGGATGACCCTCAACACCGGTGATGAGCTGGTGCGCATTGCCGGTCTGGTGCGCGCGGATGACATCGCCACCGACAATACCGTGTCGTCGACCCGTGTCGCCGATGCACGCATCACCTACTCGGGCACCGGTTCGTTCGCCGATGCGAGTCAGCCAGGCTGGTTCGACCGTTTCTTCCTCAGCCCGCTGTTCCCTTTCTAGGTGGCTACGTTGAATTTCAAGAGCCTCATGCTGGCCGCCGTTATGTTGTCGGCGGCCTTCAATGCACAAGCCGAGCGGCTGAAAGATATCGCCAGCATTTCCGGCGTGCGCTCCAACCAGTTGATCGGATACGGCCTGGTGGTCGGGCTTAACGGCACCGGTGACCAGACGACGCAAACTCCGTTCACCCTGCAGACCTTCAACAACATGCTTTCGCAGTTCGGCATCAAAGTGCCGCCGGGCTCGGGCAACGTGCAGTTGAAAAACGTCGCGGCGGTGTCGGTGAGTGCCGATCTGCCGGCGTTCGCCAAACCGGGTCAGCAAGTCGATATCACGGTTTCCTCGATCGGTAACTCCAAGAGCCTGCGCGGCGGCACCCTGTTGCTGACCCCGCTGAAGGGTATCGACGGCAACGTCTACGCCATCGCTCAGGGCAACCTGGTGGTCGGCGGTTTCGATGCCGAGGGTCGTGACGGTTCGAAGATCACCGTTAACGTGCCGTCGGCCGGTCGTATCCCTGGCGGTGCCTCGGTGGAGCGTTCGGTGCCGAGCGGTTTCAACCAGGGCAACAGCCTGACGCTGAACCTCAACCGTTCCGACTTCACCACGGCCAAGCGCATCGTCGACAAGATCAACGACATGCTCGGCCCTGGCGTCGCGCAAGCCATCGACGGCGGATCGATCCGTGTGACTGCGCCGCTCGATCCGAGCCAGCGCGTCGACTATCTGTCGATCCTGGAAAACCTCGAAGTCGATCCGGGGCAGGCGGTGGCGAAAGTCATCATCAACTCGCGGACCGGCACCATTGTCATCGGCCAGAACGTGAAAGTGTCGCCGGCCGCCGTGACTCACGGCAGCCTGACCGTGACCATCACCGAAGACCCGATCGTCAGCCAGCCTGGCCCTCTGTCCAATGGTCAGACTGCGGTCGTGCCGCGCTCGCGGGTGAATGCCGAGCAGGAAGCCAAGCCGATGTTCAAGTTCGGCCCTGGCACCACACTCGACGAGATCGTCCGTGCGGTGAACCAGGTCGGCGCAGCACCGGGTGACCTGATGGCGATTCTTGAAGCATTGAAGCAGGCCGGCGCGTTGCAAGCCGACCTGATTGTGATCTGAGGCCGACCATCATGGATATGCGCAAGAGCGGTCTGGTCAGCAGCAGCGATTCGGGTTCTTACTCTGACCTCAATCGTCTGAACCAGCTCAAGGTTGGCGACAAGGACAGCGATGCGAACATGCGCAAGGTGGCGCAGGAGTTCGAATCGCTGTTCCTCGGCGAGATGCTCAAGTCGATGCGTTCGGCCACCGAAGCGCTGGGCCAGGACAATCCGCTGAACACGCCGGCGGCCAAGCAGTATCAGGAAATGTACGACCAGCAACTGGCCGTTTCCATGTCTCGCGAGGGCGGTGGTATCGGTCTGGCTGACGTGCTGATGCGGCAGATGTCGAAGAACAAACCGATGGCGCCGGGCGAGGCAGCCGCAGCCTCCACCGCCAAACAGGAAGAAGCCAAGGCCAAGGCGCTGGCCGTGGCCACGCCGGTTGCCGCAGGCACCGTCGCCACCAACGGCCCGTTGTCGCGCCTCAATGGCGAGCGCCCGTTGTGGGCGTCGCGCTCGGTCAATGCGCCGAACACGCAACTGGCGCACCGCAACGACATGGAAATGATCAACCAGCGTCGACTGGCCTTGCCGCCGAAACTCGCCGATCGTTTGCTCGCAGGTCTGGTGCCGTCCGCGATGCCGACAGCCGCCAGCCAATTGCCGCAACGCGCCACGACGGCTGCCACCACTGGCGCCGGTCCGCTGTACAACGGCGACTGGCTGGCCCGCGCCGAGTCGGACAAGGCGGCTGGTGGGCAGATGCAGATTTACGGCCGGGCGATGGCGCAGATTCCGCTGGCGCCCGCGAAGAAAGCCTTCAGCTCCGCCGACGAATTCGTCAACACCATGCTGCCGATGGCCAAGGAAGCCGCCGCGCGTATCGGCGTCGATCCGCGTTACCTGGTGGCGCAGGCCGCGCTGGAAACCGGCTGGGGCAAATCGGTCATGCGCGCGCAGGATGGCAGCAGCAGCCACAACTTGTTCGGCATCAAGGCAAGCAGCAACTGGAAGGGCGATTCGGCCCGGGCAATCACCAGCGAGTTCCGCAATGGCGCGATGGTCAAGGAGACGGCCGAGTTCCGTTCCTACGCCTCGTACAAGGACAGTTTCCACGATCTGGTGACTTTGCTGCAGAGCAACAATCGCTATCAAGATGTCGTGAAGTCTGCCGATAACCCAGAACAGTTTGTACGCGAGTTGCAAAAGGCCGGTTACGCAACCGACCCGAACTACGCGACGAAGATTTCGCAGATAGCCAAGCAGATGAACAGTTTTGAAAACTACGCTGCGGCGGGCGTTTCCACCACGCCTTTATAAGGCACAAGGTATAAGGTCTGAACCATGAGTTTGCTCAATATCGGGATGTCGGGGCTGTCGGCTAGCCAGTCCTCTCTGGCTACGACAGGCAACAACATTGCCAACGTCGATACCGCCGGTTATTCACGCCAGCAAACCGTGCAAGGCACCAAGGCCTCGCAGCAAGTCGGCAACGTTTTCATCGGCACGGGGACCACCCTGGCCGACGTGCGCCGGGTCTACAACTCGTACCTGGAAACCCAGTTGCACACGGCGACCTCGCTCAACAGCGAAGCAGCGTCGTATCTGGCGCAAGCCAAGCCACTGGACGGCACGCTGTCGGACGTCAACACCGGCCTGACCGGTGTGCTGCAAAAATTCTTCACCTCGATGCAGAGCGTATCGACCTCGGCCACCGATGACACTTCCCGTCAAACGGTGCTGACCGGCGCACAGGCACTGACCGGCCGTTTCAACTCCATCGCCAAGCAGTTGAACGACCAGAACACCACCATCAACGGCAACCTGACCGACATGACGGCCCAGGTGAACAAGCTGGCCAACTCGATTGCCGGCCTGAACCAGAAGATCGGTGAGATTTCTACCAGTGGCGGTCAGCCAAACGATCTGCTCGACAGCCGTAACGAAGCCGTACGCCAGTTGTCCGAACTGACCGGTGCGCAGGTCGTTGAGCGTGGCACCAGTTTCGACGTGTATATCGGCACCGGCCAGCCGCTGGTGATCGGCAACACCACCAACACCCTGAGCACCGTTGCGAGCAAGGATGACCCGACGCGCATGGCGATCCAGATGGATCGCGGTTCGAGCGTCATCGATATCACCTCGGCGATGAGCGGTGGTGAAATCGGTGGTCTGCTGACCTATCGCAAAGAAGTCCTCGATCCGTCGCTGAACGAACTGGGGCGCGTGGCCTTGGTTATCGCCGATCAGATCAACAGCCAGCAAGCCCAGGGCATCGACAAGAACGGTGACTTCGGCGCGGCGATTTTCAACAACATCAACAGTGCGGCGCTGATCAGTCAGCGCAGTATCGCGCAGTCGGGCAACAGCGCAGGCTCGGGCAACCTTGACGTCACCATCAAGGACACCGGCAAGCTGACCACCAGCGATTACCAGGTCACGTTTACCAGCGCTACTGACTACACCGTCAAGCGCTCGGACGGCACCGCCATGGGCGCCTTCAGCACGACGACCAATCCGCCACCGGTGATCGACGGTTTCACGCTGGCACTCAAGGGCGGCGCGTTGAGCGCGGGCGACACCTTCAAGGTGACCCCGACCCGTAACGCCGCAGCGAGCATTCAGACCGTACTCACCGATCCGAAGAAAATCGCTGCAGCCGGTCCATTGACCGGTGTGGCCAGCGCTGCCGGTTTGGGCACCTACACCCAACCGACGCTCAGCGACAGCATCAACATCTACAACCCGACTGCTCAGGCTGATATGCAGGCGGCGTTGAAGAATTCGACACCGGTAAAACTGGTGTTCGGCGATCCGAGCGGCGGCAGTCAGTCTTACAAGTTCGTCGACGCGAAGGGCGGAACCATCAGCTCCGGCACCATCGTTCCGGGGCAGGCCAACACCCTGAACCTGAAAGTGGGCATCGTCGATGCCAGCGGCAACCCGGTGCTGGACACGAGCGTCACGCCTAACGTGCAGAAAACCTTCACCGTGCAAACCACGGTTGGCGGTACGCCTAAACCGGGCGAAACCTTCACCATGAACCTGACCGGTGCGGCGTCTTCGGATAACCGCAACGCCCAGGCGCTGGTCGGCCTGCAAACCAAGCAGACCGTCGACACCGGCTCGGCGAGCAAGGGCATCAGCCTGACCGACGCCTACAACAAACTGGTGACCAATGTCGGCACCAAGACCGCGCAAGGTATCTCCGACGGTGAAGCCACCTCGGCAATCCTGAAGCAGGCCGCCGACTCGCGCGATTCGTTGTCCGGGGTCAACCTGGATGAAGAAACCGGCAACCTGGTCAAATACCAGCAGTACTACACAGCGTCTTCGCAGATCATCAAAGCTGCGCAGGAAACTTTCGCCACGCTGATCAACAGCCTTTAAGGAGTCGTAATTCATGCGCATTTCCACCGCTCAGTATTACGGAACGCAAGCTTCGGATTATCAGCGTAACTTCAATAAGGCGCTGGCCACTGCCAGCGAGGCGAGCAGCCTGCAACGCATCAACACCGCAGCCGATGATCCGGTTGGCGCCGGTCGCTTGCTGCAACTGGGTCAGCAGGCAGCGATGCTGGATCAGTACAAGACCAACGTCGACACCACCACAAATTCGTTGAATGTGCAGGAGTCCACGCTGGATTCCATCACCACCGCACTGGCGCGTGCCAAGGAACTCGCCCTGGCCGCCAACACCGGCACGCGCACCGACAAGGATCGCCAGGCTTACGCTTCGGAACTGAGTCAGATCCAGCAACAAGTGCTGGGCTTGATGAACTCCAAGGATGCCAACGGCAACTACATGTTCTCCGGTTCGAAGACCGATACCGCGCCGTACTCGCAGAATGCCGACGGCACTTACACCTACAACGGTGACCAGACCACGATCAACCTGGGCATCGGCGACGGTATGACGGTCGGCACCAACACCACCGGTTGGGATGCCTTTCAGCAGACCATCAACACCGGCCGCACCAGCACCAACATGACGGCTCCTGCAGTGGATGACGGCCGTGTCGTGCTGTCCAGCGGTACCGTTGGCAATGTTGCCACCTACAACTCCAAGTTCTCCGGTGGTCAGCCGTACACCGTCAGCTTCGTCAGCAGCACCCAACTGCAAATCACCGATGCGCTGGGTAACGACGTGACGGCCGAAGCCAGCCAGAACGGCGCGATCGTCAACACCACCGGCACCAACCAGTCGGTCAGTTTCCGTGGCGTCGACCTGAAGCTGAACATCAACCTGAAAGCGGGGGACACCAACCCGGACGCGGTCATTGCCGGGCACAGCTTCCAGCTGTCGACCCAGCCTGACTCGTTCACCACCGCGCGCAGCCCGGGTAACCCGTCTACTGCGGTGATTACCGGTTCGACCATCACCGACCAGTCGGCCTATACAAACGCCTTCCCGCAAGGCGGCGCGGTGCTCAAGTTCACCAGCGCCACGGCGTTCGATCTGTATGCGGCGCCAGTCACTGCGGACAGCAAACCCGTGTCGTCCGGCACCGTGGCTGGCGGCAACGCGACCGCTGCGGGCGTGACTTTCGCGCTGGGCAACACTCCGGCCGCTGGCGATCAGTTCTCGATCCAGCCGAACAATCACCAGACCCAGAACGTGCTCGACACGCTGGGCCAGATGATTACGGCATTGAATACGCCGATCGACGGTGATGATGTTGCCAAGCAGAAGTTTCAGGGTGTCATGGAGTCGGGTCTCGGCAACATCGACGCCGCTACCAACCAGATTGGCGCTTCTGTCACCACCATTGGTGCCCGTGGCCAAGCGCTGGAAATGCAAACCGCGACTAACCTGAGCCTGAGTACGGCGAACACCACGACCCAAGGCTCGATCCGCGATTCCGATCCGGCCGAAGTCATGACCCGTCTGACCTTGCAGCAGACCATGCTGCAGGCCGCGCAACTGGCGTTCAGCAAGATCAGCCAGTTGGGACTGTTCAACAAGATCTGATGATTAACGGGCGCGTGAGCGCCCGTTCGCTCTATCCCCAAGTAATGTTTTTTAGCGGTTTCAAGGGCTCGCTGTACCCGGCGGGCTTTTGCCGCCTGTGAGCCCGCCGTGAAGTCACTCCCTCTCGTCAGCCTTGTCATTCCCGCCTTCAATCCACGCTTTTTCGAGCGAGCTTTGCGTAGCGCTGTCGGCCAAGGTTATGGCCATCTGGAGATCATCGTTTGCGATGACAGCCGTGGCGTCGAGATCGAAAACATCGTCTCGACTGTCGGCGAGGAGACCGGCGTCGCCGTCCGTTATGTACGCAACCCGCGCACGTTGGGTCTGGTCGGCAACCTGAAAGCTTGCCTGGATCAGGCGCAGGGCGAGTTCATCAAGTTTCTGTGTGACGATGATTTGCTCTATTCCGCCTGTATCGAGCAGCAGGCGCACGAGATGCACCGTGCCGAGGTCAGCCTGGTGCTGGCGCAACGACTGCTCTGGGACGCGAACGACATCATCCTGCCTGCGCGTCTGGAAAACACCTCGCTGTCGCCGGTCAGTGGCCTGTTCAAGGGCGACGATCTGCTGGCGATATTTGAAAAATTCCCGGTCAACGTTCTGGGTGGATTCAGCAACGCGCTGTTTCGCCGCGCGGACGTCGTCGAGCTGCTGCCGGCATTGACCGAGGAGGGCAGTTGCTTCGTCGCGTCCCTGGATTTCGCCTTGTATATCTGCCTGCTGCGACGCGGCAATCTGGCGGTGTCCAACAACGTGTTGAGCGCCGAGCGTCTTTATCCGGAGCGGCTGAGCGCGCAGCAACCGATGAAGGATGCGATGGACGTCGAGCGCGAGTGGCTTTCGCAAATGCTCAAGGCCCGCAACGGTGAGTCGGCGCCTGCGCCAGGCTGGGTGCGTTATATCCCGCTGGCAAAGGCTGATGAGTCACCCAGGATTTGGGAAGAGCTGCCGTTGAGCCGTACCCTGGGCTCCAGGCAGAGCCGTCAGGAGTGTGGCGTCGGGGTTGACAGCCTGAGTTTCGGCGAACTCTACGCGCAATGGCTGGAATGCCGGGTGCTCACCGAAGGACAGCGCAAGTTGCTCCCGGAAACCATCGCCGCTTGGTCACACCAGCCACGGATCGTGCCGATCATCATCGACGGCAAAGGCAGTCGCGACGGTGTGGAACGCACGCTGGAGGCCCTCGCCAATCAGGATTACCCGGCGGAACTGGTGCTGGTCCTGTCCGCGTCCTGTTCCGAAGCGGAGCTGGATGGCCGCGTGTTTCGCCTGCCGCTACAAGACGACGGGCTGGAGCAGCTCAACACCTTGCTGCCGCAACTGGAAGGCGCCGACTGGTTCTACCTGCTGCAACCCGGTGATCGCCCGGTGGCCACGGCGTTGCTGATCATGGCTGACCGGATTGCCCATTCGCGGTCTTTCACATGCCTGTACAGCGACGAAGGCAGCCTGCGCAATGGCGAGTCGGCAGAACCTGCGTTCAAGCCGGACTTCAACCTCGACCTCATGCGCAGCTATCCCTATGTCGGGCGGGCTCTGGCGTTCAAGCGCGAGCGGGTTCTGGCGCTGGGAGGCCTTGCGCCTGACTTCGCACAACTGGCGCCTCACGACCTGCTGTGGCGCATGGTCGAGAGTGACGGCACTCAGGTGATCGGGCATATCGCTGAAGTGTTGCTCGAATCGAAATTCGATCTGTCCCAGTGGCTCACCGACCCGGGTGTCCTGGAGCAGAATCCGCGGGTGCTCAATGCGCATCTGCAGCGCCTGGGGATTGCCTACGAGACCCGACGCGAGGGCAGCGAGCTGCTCAATCGGGTCGACTATCGCCATGCCCGCCGCCCGTTGGTGTCGGTGATCATCGTCGCTCAGGATCAGACGGCTGCCTTGCAGCGGTGTGTCGAAACGCTGCTGGAAAAGACCGCTTACACCGCCTACGAAATTCTCTTGGTCGACAGCGGCAGCGAAAGCGCCGAGGCCCAGGCCTGGCTCGACGGTATGGGGCAGTTGGGCGGTGAGCGGATTCGGGTGTTGCGCTACCCGCAAAAGAACAACCTCGCTGCCATTCACAACTTTGCCGTTGGTCAGGCGCGCGGCGAGTATGTGGTGCTGCTCAATGCTTTTGCGGTGATCACTCAAGCCGACTGGCTCGACGAACTGCTCAATCATGCGCAGCGTCCCGAAGTCGGGGTGGTCGGCGCCAAGTTGTACGACCCGGACGGCGGTGTGCTGCATGCCGGCCTGATTCTCGGTTTGCAAGGGCCGGCCGGGCTGCCGTTCTTTGGTCAGCCGATGCAGTCGGAGGGCTATATGTTCCGGTTGCAGGCGGTGCAGGATCTGAGTGCCGTCGGCGGTGACTGCCTGATGGTGCGCAAGTCGGTCTTCGAGGAGGTTGCGGGGCTTGACGAACAGGACTTGAAGGTCGCGTACAACGTCGTGGATCTTTGCCTGCGTGTCGGCCGCGAAGGTTATCTGGTGGTGTGGAATCCGCATGCCAGGCTGGCTGTGGGCGCCCGCCCGATTATCGAGGCCACGCGCGAAGATCAGCAACAGCACGAGCGCGAGCAGGATACGTTTTATCAGCGCTGGTTACCGCAGATCGCCCGCGATCCGGCATACAACGTCAACCTCGCCCTGCATGGCGTCGGTGCCAGCAACTTCAGCCTCGAACCGGGTCTGCTGACCGGCTGGACTGCGTTTTCCAAGTCGCAGCTGCCCAATGTACTGTCGGTGCCGATCAATGCTTCTGCCATTGGTCATTACCGCATGAGCCAGCCGATGATCGAGCTGGTGGCGGCCAATCGGGTCGAAGGGCGCATCTGCTACGGCTTGCCGTCGATCGTTGAAATCGAGCGTCAGGCCCCCGACGTGATCGTGCTGCAAGGGCGCTACTCGGAGCACGCCATCGATGAAATCCCGCCACTGAAGAAGTACTTCAGTGCCCGGCGGATCTTCGAACTGGATGACTATGTGATTGACGTTCCCCATCGCAACGCGCACATCCGCAACATGCCGAGCAAGCAGGACATGGAGCGCATGGTACGCCGGGCGATCGGCCTGTGTGATCGGGTGGTCGTGTCGACTCAACCCTTGGCCAATGCGCTCTCGGACATGCACCACGACATTCGTGTGGTGCCGAACATGCTTGCCAAGGACCTCTGGAGCAACCTGCGCAGCCGCCGCCGCACCTCGAAGAAACCCCGTGTCGGCTGGGGCGGCGGCACCAGTCACCACGGTGATCTGGCGGTGATTGCGGATGTCGTGCGCGAACTGGCCAACGAAGTCGATTGGGTGTTTTTCGGCATGTGCCCGGATGACCTGCGGCCGTACATGCATGAATTCCATGGTGTGATCGGCCTGGACGTGTATCCGGCCAAACTGGCCAGCCTCAACCTGGATCTGGCCCTTGCACCGCTGGAGTTCCACATCTTCAACGACTGCAAGAGCAACCTGCGTCTGCTGGAGTACGGCGCCTGCGGCTACCCGGTGATCTGCACCGACACCGAGGCCTATCGCGGCTACCTGCCGTGCACTCGGATCAAGACCAACACCACCGATGAGTGGCTGCAGGCGATTCGCATGCACCTGGCCGATCCTGATGCCAGCTACCGCATGGGCGACGAGTTGCGTGAGGTGGTGCTGCGCGATTACGTGCTGCGTGGCGATAACCTGCGCTACTGGGAAAATGGCTGGCTGGCGGACTGATCGGTTCGCGCAATACCCTCCCCAAAAAACAGGCGACTTTCGAGTCGCCTGTTTTTTTTTCGTCTGCAACAAATGTGAAGGCGTTGGTTTGACGTTCGGGAAGGGCCTGATCCGGTTTGCATGAACCGGATCAGGCCGTTTTTTTGCGCTCGCCGATTGGCTCTGCGAGCTGGCGCGTTTCCTGCAAGTCCCCCTTAAATCGCCATAAAACGAGCGCTCGCGGTCATTGCCCCTGCGCCCGGCACGGCAGAAAGGTTTAGCCAGAAGGCCGCGACGCGCAAGAAAGCGACGCGCAGCCCTGTGACGAGCGAGAGGGGAGAGGATGAAGGCAGTAATTTTGGCGGGTGGTCTGGGCACGCGCATCAGTGAAGAGTCGCACCTCAAGCCCAAGCCGATGATCGAGATTGGCGGCAAGCCAATTCTCTGGCACATCATGAAGCAGTACTCCGCCCACGGGATTCACGATTTCGTGATTTGCCTGGGCTACAAGGGGTACGCGATCAAGGACTTCTTCGCCAACTACTTCCTGCACACCTCCGATGTGACCTTCGACATGCGTGAAAACCGCATGGATGTTCACCAGAATTACAGCGAACCATGGCGTGTGACACTGATCGATACCGGTGAAGAGACCATGACCGGTGGCCGCCTGGGGCGAGCCGCGCGCTATCTGGAAAATGAGGAAGCCTTCTGCTTCACCTATGGCGACGGCGTTTCCGATTTGAACATCGGCGCGTTGGTTGATTTCCACCTGACCCACGGCAAACTGGCCACCGTTACCGCCGTACAACCGCCGGGACGCTACGGTGCGCTGGATCGCGAAGGTGATCGGGTCTTGGGTTTCACCGAGAAGCCACGCGGCGACGGTGGCTGGATCAACGGCGGCTTTTTCGTGTTGTCGCCCAAAGTCCTGCCGCTGATCGAAGGCGATTCGACGTCGTGGGAGTCGGGTCCGCTGGACGGTCTGGCCGCACGCGGTGAGTTGATGGCGTTCCAGCACGACGGTTTCTGGCAGCCCATGGACACCCTGCGCGACAAGAATCATCTCGAAGCGCTGTGGCAGAGCGGGGAGGCCCCATGGAAACAATGGGACTGAGCGCGGATTTCTGGCGCGGCAAACGTGTACTGGTCACCGGCCACACCGGTTTCAAAGGCAGTTGGCTGACCCTGTGGCTGCAAAGCCTCGGCGCGCAAGTCAGCGGCTTTGCCCTGGAGCCGTCGACCGAGCCGAGCCTGTTCGAACTGGCGCGCGTGCACGAAGGCATCAATGATCAGCGCGGTGATCTGCGCGATCTCGGCGCTCTGCTGGAAATCATCGCCGACACCGAGCCTGAGATCGTTCTGCATCTGGCTGCACAACCGTTGGTGCGCGAAGGCTATCGCGATCCGCTCGGTACCTACTCCAGCAACGTCATGGGCACGTTGAACCTGCTTGAAGCGATTCGTCAGGTCGGCTGCGTGCGCGCCTGCGTGCTGGTGACCACCGACAAGGTCTACGCCAACAAAGAGTGGCTATGGCCCTACCGCGAAGACGAAGCCCTCGGTGGTCACGATCCTTACAGCAGCAGCAAAGCCTGCTGCGAGTTGCTTGCACAATCCTATGCCGCGTCGTTCTTCCCGGCGGACAAGTACGCCGAACACGGTCTGGCCCTGGCCACCGCGCGCGCCGGCAACGTCTTGGGCGGCGGCGATTTTGCACCGGAGCGACTGATTCCCGACGTGCTCAAAGCCTGGACGGCCGACGAGCCGGTGACCCTGCGCTATCCGCAAGCCGTGCGCCCATGGCAGCACGCGCTGGAGCCGCTGGCCGGTTATCTACAACTGGCCGTCGGCCTTTACGAAGAGGGCCCGGAGTACGCCGGTGCCTGGAACTTCGGCCCGGGCGAGGCGGACATGTGCAGCGTTGGCGAGGTGGTCGAATTGCTCGCCAGCCGCTGGCCGCAGGCGCGTGGCTTGCGCATCGAACCGAGTGAATTGCACGAGGCCGGCCTGCTGCGTCTGGACAGCAGTCGCGCACGCCAGGTGCTCGGCTGGCAACCACGCTGGACCTTGCAGCAATGCCTGACCCAGACCCTCGACTGGCATCTGGCGTGGCAGAACGGCGATGACATGCGCAACGTGACACTCGGCCAATTGAACCTGTACCGAGGCGCGCTGTGAGCGAGTTTTCCCTGAAGGCATTGCCGCTGGCCGGCCTGTTCAGCGTCCAGCACAAACGTTTCGAAGACCAGCGCGGGCACTTCGCCCGGCTGTTCTGCGAAGGCAGTCTGAGTGCGTTCGGCAGCGAATTCCATATCCGCCAGATCAACCATTCCTGCACCCGCGAGAAGGGCAGTGTGCGTGGTCTGCATTATCAGAATGCCAATGCGCCGGAAGCCAAACTGATCACCTGCCTGCGTGGTGAAGTGTGGGATGTGGCGGTCGATCTGCGCCCCGATTCCGCAACCTTTTTGCACTGGCACGCCGAGCATCTCAAGGCCGGTGACGGTCGCAGCCTGTTGATCCCGGCCGGCTTCGCCCACGGTTTCCAGACGCTCACCGACGACGCCGAATTGCTCTACCTGCACAGCGCCGATTACGCGCCGGAGCATGAGGGCGGTCTGTCGGTGAACGATCCACGGCTGGCGATTGCCTGGCCGTTGCCTGTCAATAATTTGTCAGCGCGTGATTCCAGCCATCCCGCGCTCGATCAACACTTTGCTGGAGTGCGTCTATGAACTGCCGTGGGTGCGCCGCACCGCTGAGCCTGCCGCTGATCGACCTCGGCACCTCGCCGCCGTCCAACGCCTACGTGCATGCCGATCGCCTGGATCAGGCTGAGCAATGGGTGCCGTTGAAGGTCGCCGTGTGTCAGCAATGCTGGCTGGTGCAGACCGAGGATTACACCCGCGCCGACAGCTTGTTCGATGCCGAGTACGCTTACTTCAGTTCGTTTTCCAGCACCTGGCTCGCGCATGCCGAGCGTTATGTGGCAGAGATGGTCGAGCGTTTTGGCCTGACTGCCGACAGCCGCGTGGTTGAAGTCGCCGCCAACGACGGTTATCTGCTGCAGTACGTGGCCGCTCGCGGCATTGCGTGTCTGGGCGTTGAGCCGACGCGCAGTACCGCACAGGCAGCACGCGAGAAGGGCCTGGAAATCCGCGAACTGTTCTTCGGTCGCGACACCGCCTCGCAGTTGCACAGCGAAGGCTGGGGCGCTGACCTGATGGCGGCCAACAACGTGCTCGCGCATGTGCCGGACATCAACGATTTCCTCGCTGGTTTCGCCACTTTGCTCAAACCGACTGGCGTCGCCACCTTCGAATTTCCACAACTGCTGACGCTGATGGCTGGCGCGCAGTTCGACACGCTGTACCACGAGCATTATTCCTACCTGTCGCTGACCGCCGTGCAAGCCCTGTGCGAGCGCAATGGCCTCGAAGTGTTCGACGTCAGCCAGTTGAGCACCCACGGTGGATCGCTGCGGGTGTTCGTGCAGCGCAAGGATGGCGAACGTCGTCCGGTGCAGGCAGCAGTGCAGCAACAGTTGCAGGCGGAACTCGAGGCCGGGGTGAAAACTACCGAGTACTACGCGACCCTCGCGCCCGCCGCTGAACGCATCAAGCATGAACTGCTGCGCTTTTTGTTACAGGCCAAAGCCGACGGCAAGCGTGTGGTTGGCTACGGCGCGGCAGCCAAGGGCAATACCTTGCTCAACTACGCCGGGGTCAAACCGGACCTGCTCGCCTGGGTGGCGGATGCCAATCCGCACAAGCAGGGCAAGTTCCTGCCGGGCAGCCGTATCCCGATTGTCGCGCCTGAGCGTATTGCCCAGGAGCAGCCTGACTACATTCTGGTTTTGCCGTGGAACCTGTTGAGCGAAGTGACGCAGCAACTGTCGGCGGCCAAGGCATGGGGCGCACGCTTTGTCGTCGCCGTTCCGGAGTTGATCATCCAATGAGCAGAATCCATTACACCAAACCCAGTGTTGGCGAACTCGAAGCGCAGTATGCCCTGGACGCCGTGCAGAACGGTTGGGGCGCACGTTGCTACGAATACCTGACACGTTTTGAGCACGGCTTTGCCGAGCATCTGGGCGCAACCTACGCCATCGCCACCTCCAGTTGCACTGGCGCGCTGCACATGGGCATGGCAGCCCTGGGCGTTGGCGCTGGCGACGAAGTGATCCTGGCCAACACCAACTGGATTGCCTCGGCGGCGCCGATCACTTACCTCGGTGCTACGCCGGTGTTTGTCGATGTGCTGGCCGACAGCTGGTGCCTGGATCCGCAACGGGTCAGAAGCGCGATCACCCCGCGCACCAAGGCGATTCTGGCAGTGCACTTGTACGGCAATCTGTGTGACATGGACGCGCTGCTCGCCATCGGTCGCGAATTCGGCATCCCGGTGATCGAAGACGCGGCGGAAGCCATCGGCTCGCAATGGCGCGGCAAGGCTGCCGGCTCGCTGGGGGCTTTCGGCGCTTTTTCGTTTCATGGCACCAAGACCATGACCACCGGTGAAGGTGGCATGTTCGTCACCTCGGACAAAGCCTTGTATGAGCGGGTCCTGACCCTGTCCAACCATGGTCGTGTGGCCGGTTGCACCAAGCAGTTCTGGCCGGAGTTTGTCGGCTTCAAATACAAGATGAGTAACCTGCAAGCGGCTGTCGGCTGTGCTCAGGTCGAGCGCATCGACGAGTTGATCGAGCGCAAACGGGCGATTTTTGCCAACTACGCGCGAGCGCTCGAAGGTGTGCCGGGGGTGTCGCTCAATCCCGAGCCAGACCATGGCCGCAATGGCTACTGGATGCCGACCGTGGTGTTCGATGCCGACACCGGCATCCACCGCGAGCAAATGATCGCTGCCTTCCAGGCCGCCGACATCGACGCCCGGGTGTTTTTCTGGCCGCTGTCGTCGCTGCCGATGTTCAGCGAATACGTGGTCGATACGCCGCTGGCGTTCGCACTCCCTGAGCGCGCCTTCAACCTGCCGAGCTATCACGACATGACCGACGCCGATCAGCAGCGGGTGGTGCAAGTGGTGCTCGATCTGCTGGCGCGCAGGCACGCATTGTGAAGATGTATCTGCTGGGGGCGGCCAACCCGGAAGCGGTGCGCATGCTGCACGCCGTCAAGCGCAGCACGCCGAACATCGAATTCGCTTTTCTGGACAACGATCCGCGCAAGCACGGCACGCTGTTTCACGGGGTGCCGGTGCTCGGCGGGTCCGAACTCGTCGGCGAGCTTAATGGCGAGGACGTGCGCTTCGTCAATCTGATCACCGGCAGTACCCGGTTACGCTACGAAACCACCTGCCAGTTGGTCGACGCCGGTGCGCGACTCGGCCAGTTCGTTCATCCGGGTATCGACCTGAGCATGATCCGCATGGGGCAGGGCAGTTACCTGCAGGAAGGCGTGCTGATGCAGGCCGAAGTGACACTGGGCGACAACACCAGCATCAGCGCCGGCAGTGTCGTGGGGCATGAAGGGCAGATCGGCCACTCGGTGTTCATGGCGCCGGGCGTGTGTATCGCAGGTTGCGTGGAAATCGGTGACGGGACCTTTATCGGCACCAACGCCACGATCCTGCCGCGCTTGCGCATCGGGCGCTGGGTGACCATCGGTGCCGGTGCGGTCGTGACCAGGGATGTTCCGGATTTTTCGGTCGTGGTGGGCAATCCCGCCAGGATCATCAAGACCAACGCAGTGCCTTACCCGGACGCCAGAGTGTTCAGGTAAGCCGTTTCCCGAATTTTTGGAGAGTTGCAATGAATCCGCATGAACAGTTTCGCGAAGAAGTAAAAGCCAACATCGAAGGCCTGCAGCAAGACAAGGCCTTGCAGACCGAGTCCCTGGACTGGGTCGGCACCACGGCCAGACACAAGTACACCTACAACTTCAGCTGGATGGGCCGGCCGATCATTCAGTTCCCGCAGGACATGGTTGCGATGCAGGAAATCATCTGGAACCTGCGTCCGGACGTGATCGTCGAGACGGGCATCGCCCACGGCGGTTCGCTGGTGTTCTACGCCTCGATTCTGGAATTGATCGGGCATGGCGAAGTGTTGGGCATCGACATCGATATCCGCGAGCACAATCGCGAAGCGATCGAAGCGCACCCGATGTTCAAACGCATCAGCATGATCCAGGGTTCGAGCATCGACACCGCGATCGTCGATCAGGTGTGCGAGCGTGTGCAGGGCAAAAAAGTCCTGGTGGTGCTGGACTCCAACCACACCCACGAGCACGTCCTCGAAGAGCTGCGCCTGTATGCACCACTGGTTTCGGTGGGCAGTTATTGCGTGGTCATGGACACCGTGGTCGAAGACATGCCGGCCGATGCTTTCCCGGATCGTCCGTGGGGCAAGGGTGATAACCCGAAAACCGCAGTGTGGGCTTACCTGGAAGAAAACCGCGATTTCGAGATCGATCAGTCGATTCACAGCAAATTGCTGATCACAGTCGCGCCGGATGGTTATCTGCGTCGCGTGCGTTAATCGACAAACAACGATGAGTTTTCGGCGACTCGCCGCGTGTGGGGAATATATGCAAGGCAAGAACACTTCTGAAACCGGTCTGGCACTCAACGAACAGTTGACCATTGTGCTGATCTCTCACGAACGCCCGGCGTTTCTGCGTAGAGCCATTCGCTTCTACAGCAGCCTGCCGTGCAGGATTCTGGTGCTGGATTCGTCGGCGGTGGCGCTGGCGGGCATCCCTGCCGAATTCACCAACGTGGATTATCAGCACTTGCCGCAGTTCGGCTACTGGGGCATTCGCGCCAAGCTCGCCTACGGTGTCGAGCAGTTGCAGACGCCTTACATGGTGTTCGCCGCCGACGATGATTTCCTTGTGCATGACGCCCTGCATGAAGCCGTGGCGTTCATGGAAGCCAACCCCGATTACAGCCTGTGCCATGGCTACAGCATGATGTATCTGGCGTTGGCCAACAGCGTCAATTACTACCGCCGCGACAAGAAAGTCTGCGAGGACTACTCGGCCGATCAGGCCGAGGATCGCCTGCTCGATTACATGCATCAGTACCTGCCGCCGTTCTATGCGGTGCAGCGTACGGCGATCTTGCGCGACTGGTACAACGCGATGCCGCAAGACACGATCTTCCAGTGGCAGGAAGTCGGTCACACCTATTACATGCTGGCTCGGGGCAAGGCGCGGATTCTGCCGATTCCTTATGTCGTGCGCGAAATCAACTACGAACAGTCTGATCACAACACCGAGATCTATCACTCTCTGGCCTATATGGACGCCAAGAGCGTGGCCGGACGTGAAGCGTTTGCCGAGTTCCTTGCCGGGCTGCCGACCCAGCTTGGGCACCAGGATCCACAGCAGGGCAAACAGTTTGTTCTGAAGAGTTTTGCCACGCTCGCCGAAAGCCTGCAGACCAACCGGGCACTTACCGCCGAGCTGATCTTCGAGTCGACATGGATCGATATCGAGGCCGGGCCACAGCGTCGCTTCGGTCCCAAGCAATACGTTGAAATGCCGTTCTACAACCAGGTGTTTTTCGATCAACTGACTCAATTCGAGTTTCTGTTGCACGCGATGCCGGCCGGACGCGTTCAGCTCAAGGAGCTGGAGGGTATCTGGGCTCGCCAGCAGAGCCTGATGCTGGCACGCAACAATGACACCCCGGAAAGCGTGCTCGACCGCTTGTGGCAGGCGCACGACCTTAACGTGTTCAATCGCACGGTGATCAAGCAACTGATCGCGCAATTGCAACCGCTGGACGAGGAAGACGACGCGCCAGTGCTGCGTGACTGGGTTGCGCGCCTGGACGCAGCGTTGCTCGAAGGGCATCAGCCTGTATTCGAGAAAATGCTGACCGGCCGCCTGCTCGAGTGGCTCGCTGCGCGTACGCCGGATACCGAACAGGCTGCGGCGATTGCCCGGCACCTGGCCGACAATGGCGGTGGTCCGCAGTTCGGCATTTTCCTGCTCGATCTGGACGACGACCTCGACAAGTTGCAGATCTCCCTGGACAGCTTGCTCGAAGGCCACAGCAAAGCCTTCAAGGTCGTGGTCTTCACCACGGGTGAGCCGCCAGCTGCAACCACTGCACAAAATACGCTGCACTTTGTGCGAGTGACCCAAAGCAACTTCGTCGACAAGCTCAACCAGAGCGTCAATCAATCGACCAGCGACTGGCTGCTGCTGGCGGAAGCGGGTGAAGAGTTCACGGCTGCCGGCCTGTTGCGTGCCAGCCTGGAATTGATGGCGGCGCCAGGTGTGCGTGCGGTGGCCACGGATGAAATCCAGCGCCAGGAAAATGGTGCGCTGGTAAATATGTTCCGCCCGGGCTTCAACCTGGATCTGCTGCAGAGCGTTCCGTCACTGATGGCACGGCACTGGTTGATTCGTCGCGAAGTGCTGACTGAACTCGGTGGCTATCAGGTCGATTTCAGCAAGGCGCTGGAACTCGATGTGCTGCTGCGCATCATCGAGCAGGGCGGCCTCGACGGCCTGGCCCATCTCGACGAACCGTTGCTGATCACCCGCGCGCCGGAACTGGCAGAAAATGCTCACGAGCGGCAGGCGCTGCTGCGCCACTTGGGTAATCGCGGTTACAAGGCTCAGGTCACCTCGACGCAGCCTGGCACCTGGCAGATCGACTATCGCCATGCCGAGCGGCCGCTGGTCTCGGTGATCGTGCCTGCCGGCGACGATCTTGGCGCCTTGCAACGCTGCCTGGATGGCGTGCTGCTCAGAACCCGTTACACCCGCTATGAGCTGTTGATTGCGGTCAACCCGAACCAGTCGGCCGAGATCAATGACTGGTTGGGAACGCTGCGCAACGCCAAAGTGCAGGTGCTGCATGCAGATCGCCCGCTTGATCAAGTGGCGCTGTACAACGCGGCCAGCCAGCAGGCGCAGGGCGAATATCTGGTGCTGCTGGCCACCGACAGTGAAGTGGTCAACCCGAACTGGATCGAGTCGTTGCTCAATCACGCCCAGCGTCCTGAGGTCGGCATCGTCGGTGCCAAACTGGTGGACCGCGACGGCAAGATCTCCCAGGCAGGTTTGATTCTCGGGTTGAACGGCGGGGTGGCTTCGGCCTTCATCGGCGAGAAACACGCGAGCGAAGGTTACATGCAGCGCCTGGCGGTCGAGCAGAACTATTCGGCGGTGTCGAAGGTGTGCCTGATGGTGCGCAAAGAATTGTTCAACGCACTGGGTGGCCTCGACGAAGTGACCTTCGCCGACGGCTTCAGCGATGTTGATCTGTGTCTCAAGGCCGGGCAGGCCGGTTACCTCACGGTGTGGACGCCGCTGGTGCAGGTATTGCACACCGGCGAGTTGCCGCAAGCCCCTGACGCATTGTCTGCATTGCGTGAGAAGTGGAGCGCGGCCTTTGCACAGGATCCGGCGTACAACGCCAACCTGGCGCTGACCGGCAAAGGTTTTACCCTGGGTGAAAGTGCCCCGATCAATTGGGCGCAATTGCTCGGCTAAGCCTGGCGAACAGGACACAGGAATTCAGATATGTTCAACGGCAAATCAATCTTCATCTCTGGCGGCACCGGCTCGTTCGGGCGCAAATTCATCGCCCGTCTGCTGGAGCAATACCAGCCCAAGCGCGTGGTGGTGTTCTCCCGTGACGAGTTGAAGCAGTACGAAATGCAGCAGACGTTCAACGCACCGTGCATGCGCTATTTCATTGGTGATGTGCGCGATGCCGAGCGTTTGCGTCAGGCCATGCGCGGCATCGACTACGTGGTACATGCCGCTGCGTTGAAGCAGGTGCCGGCGGCGGAATACAACCCGACCGAATGCATCCGCACCAACGTCAATGGCGCGGAGAACATCATCGCCGCCGCCATCGACAACGGCGTGAAAAAGGTTGTGGCGTTGTCTACCGACAAAGCGGCCAGCCCGATCAACCTGTACGGTGCGACCAAGTTGCTCTCGGACAAGTTGTTCGTCGCCGCCAACAACATTGCCGGCGAGCAGGAAACCCGTTTTGCCGTTGTGCGCTATGGCAATGTGGCCGGCTCGCGGGGGTCGGTGGTGCCGTTCTTCAGCAAGCTGATCGCCGACGGCGCAGAGCATTTGCCGATCACTGACGAGCGCATGACGCGGTTCTGGATCACCCTCGACCACGGCGTGCAGTTCGTGCTCGACAGCTTCGCGCGGATGCACGGTGGTGAAGTGTTCGTGCCGAAGATCCCGTCGATCCGCATCGTCGATCTGGCGCACGGCATGGCTGAACATCTGCCGCACAAGAACGTCGGCATTCGTCCCGGCGAAAAACTCCATGAGTTGATGGTGCCGCTGGACGATGCGCGGATGACCCTTGAGTTTGCGGATCACTACACCATCCAGCCATCGATTCGCTTTACCAGTGTCGATGTCGATTTTGCCGTCGACAAACTCGGCGAGCGGGGTCATGCCGTGAGCGAAGATTTCGAATATCGCTCCGACACCAATCCGCATTTCCTCTCGGTCGGGCAGATCGCCGACCTGCACGCGAAGCTCTCGGCATGATCCCCTACGGTCGGCAAAGCCTCGATCAGGCAGACATCGATGCCGTCGTCGAAGTGCTGCAGTCGGACTGGCTGACCCAGGGGCCGAGCATCGAGCGTTTCGAGCAGGCCATGGCCGAGCGTTGCCAGGCCGATTACGCCGTCGCGGTGAGCAACGCCACGGCGGCTCTGCACATTGCCTGCCTGGCGGCTGGCCTGGGGCCGAGTGATCGGTTGTGGACGACGCCGAACACCTTTCTCGCGTCGGCCAATTGTGGGCGGTACTGCGGGGCTGAAGTTGATTTCGTCGACATCGATCCACTGACCTGGAACCTCGACGCTGTCGCCCTCCAGGCGAAGCTCGAGCAGGCCGAGCACGACGGCACATTACCGAAAGTCCTGATCGCGGTGGCGTTCTCCGGGCAGAGCTGCGATATGCGCAAGATTGCCGAACTGGCCGTGCGCTACAACTTCACCGTGATCGAGGATGCCTCGCACGCGGTGGGCGCCAGCTACGCCGGGCGTCCGGTGGGTTGCGGTGAATTTGCGGCGATGACCGTATTCAGTTTTCACCCGGTGAAGATCATCACCTCGGGTGAGGGCGGCATGGTGCTGACCAATCGTGCGCAGCTGGCCGAGCGCTTGCAGCGTCTGCGCAGCCACGGCATGACCCGTGATCCGCAGCAGATGACCGAGCCCAGCCACGGTCCCTGGTATTACCAGCAGATCGAGCTGGGTTTCAATTACCGGATCACCGATTTGCAGGCTGCGCTGGGCCTGTCGCAACTGGCCAAGCTGGACGACTTCATCGCGCGTCGTCGTGAGCTGGCGGCGCGCTATGAGCGTTTGCTGGCCTATCTGCCGCTGACTTTGCCCAGTGCGCAGCCGGAGGCGGAGTCGGCGTGGCATCTGTACGTGGTGCGACTGCAGACCGAGCGCGTCGGCCTGACGCATCGGCAGGTATTCGAAGGTTTGCGTGCAGCCGGTATCGGAGTGAATCTTCACTATATTCCCGTGCATTTGCAGCCGTACTATCGCGACCTGGGTTTTGCCGAGGGCGACTTCCCCGAAGCCGAGCGTTATTACGCCGAGGCGATCAGCCTGCCGCTGTATCCGTTGCTCAGCGAGGAACAGCAGGACCATGTGATCGAGCAGTTACGTCGGCTGACCGAATAAATCCCGCTGCGGCGGTGGATGGGGCTGTGCAATGCGTGAGCTGAGTGAGCAGGAAAAATTCTGGCAGGGCGATTTCGGCAATCAGTACGTTGACCGCAACATCGGTAAGCCACTGGTGGCGGCCAATCTGGCGCTGTTCGACAGGGCTCTGAGCCGCGCCGCACGCATCGCCAGCGTGGTGGAACTGGGCACCAATGCCGGCAACAACCTGCAGGCGTTGCATCAATTGCTGCCGCAAAGTGAACTGTTCGGGGTCGAGATCAATGAATGCGCCTGCGCCCAGGCGCGGGCGTTGGACATTGCGCAGATCTGGCACGGCTCGCTGTTCGACTTTCCCCGCGAGCGCACCTACGACCTGAGCCTGAGCAAAGGCGTGCTGATCCATCTGGCGCCGGAGCTTTTGGCGAGCGCGTATGCGCAGTTGTATGCACTGAGCCGGCGCTACATTCTGATCGCCGAGTATTACAGTCCGGTCCCGATGGAAGTGTCCTATCGCGGCAACAGCGGCAAACTGTTCAAACGCGATTTTGCTGGCGAAATGCTCGATCGCTATGCCGATCTGCAGTTGCTCGATTACGGCTTCGTGTATCACCGCGATGCGCAATTCCCGGCAGATGATGTCACCTGGTTTTTATTGGAAAAGCGCCCTTGAGCAACGTCGCAATCATCCCGGCCCGTGGCGGCAGCAAACGCATCCCGCGCAAGAATCTTGCGCTGTTTGACGGCGTGCCGATGATTGTCCGCTCGATCCGCACGGCACTGGATTCAGGCGTGTTCGATCAGGTCGTGGTCAGTACCGACGACGCGCAGATCGCCGATGTCGCGCGGGCGCATGGCGCGCAGGTGCCGTTCCTGCGCCCGGCGGAGTTGGCCGATGATTTCACCGGCACCGCAGCCGTGATCGTGCATGCCTTGCAGCAACTGCCAGCCTTCGATTACGCCTGTTGCGTGTACGCCACGGCGCCGCTGTTGCAGGCGTCTTATCTGCGCGAGGGATTCGAGTTGCTGAAGCTGCATCCGGACAAGTCCTTTGCCTTCTCGGTTTGCAGTTTCGGTTTTCCGGTGCAGCGAGCGCTGACGCTGGACGGGCAGGGCGCGCTCACGGCGTTGTACCCGGAGTTTCGCAACACCCGCTCGCAGGATTTGCCCGAAGCGTTTCAGGATGCCGGCCAGTTTTACTGGGGGCGCAGCGATGCCTGGTTGCGCAGCGAAGTGGTTTATTCGTCGGCGAGTCTTCCAGTGATTTTGCCGCGACATCTGGTGCAGGACATCGATACGCCTGAAGACTGGAAGCGCGCCGAATACCTTTACGCCGCGCTCAAGGCCGGCGGAGAGCTGCGATGAGAGTGCTGATTCGCGCCGACGCCTCGCCGACCATTGGCAGCGGCCACATTGCCCGGTGTCTGACCTTGGCTCGCGTGCTGCGCGAGCAGGGCAGTCATGTCGCGTTTGCTTGTCGGCGCTTGCCGGGGCATCGGCTCGACGTCCTGAGCGAGGAGGGTTTCGAGACCTTCGCGCTACCGGATTTCTACCCCGATGAAGACCCGCAACAAGCCATCGAATCGATGCTGCCGTGGCAGGCCGACATCGATGCATTGGGCGCGTTACTGCAAGGTCATGGCGAATTCGACTGGATTATCGTCGATCACTACGGCCTCGATCATCACTGGCAAACCGCCGCGCGTCGTTGGGCGCCGCACATCGCTGCGGTCGATGATCTCGCCACTCGGCGCTACAGCATTGATCTGCTGCTTAATCAGAATCTCTCGGGGCTCAGCGAAAACTACGCTGCGCTAGTGCCTGATGGCTGCCGCACCCTGCTCGGTCCGCGTTATGCGATGTTGCGTGAAGAGTTCAACGGCCCGGCGATCGAAATCAAAGCCAGGGCGCGACGGGTATTGGTCAATTTCGGTGGTTTCGACGCAGCGATGCAGACTCATCATGCGATGCTCGCGTTGGTGGGTTTTCCCGAGCTGGAAGTGGACTTTGTTGCCGGTGCCGACAATCCGGCGTGGGCGCAAATGCAAGCCCTGAGCGATACGCGACCGAATTGGCGTCTGCACAGCTTTGTCAGTGATTTCCATCAGCGCATGACCGAGGCCGACCTGTTTATCGGCGCTGGCGGCGGTACCAGTTGGGAGCGTGCGGCGCTGGGCCTGCCGACCATCTGTATCGCGGTGTCGAACAACCAGCAAGTCAATGGCGAAGTCATGGCGGCAGCCGGCGCCCATGTATTCATGGGCGCGCGGGAGCAGGTCAGTGTCGAGCAGTTGCGCGATGCGATTGGTTTCGTCGCGGGAAATCAGTATTTGCGGCAGAGCCTGGCAGAACGTTCGCGGCAACTGGTCGATGGTCGTGGAGCGTTGCGAGTCGCTGCGGCGTTGGCCGGCGCCGTGCTCAAGGTTCGTCCGGCGACGCAGGACGACACGCCGCTGCTACTCGACGGAATGCGCGCCAGTCTGCGTAATCCGCAGCACTTGTTGTTGATCGCCGAGGCCGACGACGGCCCGGTCGGGGTGTTGCGTTACGACCTGCGCGGCTTCGAAGCCGACGTTTCGCTGCATCTGTTTGCAGGGCGAATCGACCTTGGCTGGGGCAGGGCGCTGCTGGCGCGGGGCGAGTCAGTTGTCCGGGCACACTGGCCGCAATTGACCGCCATTTCCGCCCAGGTGCAGCCGGATAATCACGCTTCATTGAATGTATTTCGCGACGCCGGCTTCAATCAAAATGCCTGCGCGTTCACCAAGGTTTTGAAGGAACACCACACATGAGCAGTTTCAAGATTGGCGACCGTCTGATCGGTGCCGATGCGCCGCCGTTCATCATTGCCGAGATGAGCGGCAACCATAATCAGTCGCTCGATGTGGCCCTGCAAATTGTCGAAGCCGCCGCCAAGGCCGGCGCGCATGCCTTGAAACTGCAAACGTACACCGCCGAAACGATGACGCTGGATCTGGCCGAAGGCGAGTTCTTCATCAAGGATCCGGGCAGTCTGTGGGCGGGGACTTCGCTCTACGATCTGTATGAGAAAGCCCATACGCCTTGGGAATGGCATGCACCGATTTTCGCCCGGGCCAAAGAGCTGGGGATGCTCGCGTTCTCGACGCCGTTCGATGACACGGCCGTGGACTTTCTCGAAAGTCTCGACGTGCCGGCCTACAAGATCGCCAGTTTCGAAAACACCGACCTGCCGTTGATTCGCCGTGTCGCCGCCACCGGCAAACCGCTGATCATTTCCACCGGCATGGCCAGCATCGCCGAACTCGACGAAACCGTGCGCGCTGCCCGCGCGGCGGGTTGCACGGATCTGGTGCTGCTCAAATGCACCAGCACGTATCCGGCGACACCGCTCAACAGCAACGTGCGCACGATCCCTCATCTGCGTGAATTGTTCGGTTGCGAGGTGGGGCTGTCCGACCACTCGATGGGCGTCGGTGTGTCGGTGGCAGCCGTGGCGCTTGGCGCGACGGTGGTGGAAAAACACTTCACCCTTGACCGTTCGGCAGGTGGGGTTGATGCGAGTTTCTCGCTGGAACCTGCAGAAATGGCCAGTCTGGTGCTGGAAACCGAACGTGCCTGGCAGGCTTTGGGGCACGTGCAATACGGCGCCACCGAAGCTGAACTGAAATCGGTGGTCTATCGCCGTTCGCTGTACGTGACCGCCGACATGGCCGCGGGTGAGCCCTTTACTCGGGACAATCTGCGGGCCATTCGTCCCGGCCTCGGTCTGCCGCCCAAGCACACCGACGCCGTTCTCGGCCGCCGCGCTCGCACGCCGATCAAGCGCGGCACGCCGCTGGATTGGTCGTTGGTCGAATAAGCCGATCTGCACCGATTCGGCAAAATAGCGTGACCTGCGAGTCATAACGCGCATCTTCACTGTATTGTATTGATCGGGGAGATGGCGCCTGGCCCGTTTTCGGTTCCAGTGATAGCCCTTTGCGCTCCCCCTGGCCGCCCTTCGTGGCGGCCAATTTCTGTTTGTCGGCGCCCCTCGAATCCTTGCGAGCGGTGGTCTTGGGCTGTTTTTTATTGGGAAGCCGTAATGATTGGCATAAAAAGCATTGCGAGCTACGTTCCTGTAGCCGGCGTGGACAATTACGCACAAGGTGCAAAATTCGAGAAGGATGAAGAGTTCATCCTTGGCAAGATCGGTTCGGCATTTCTGCCGCGCAAAGACGCTGAACAAGAAACCTCCGATCTGTGCGTGGAAGCGGCCAATGCGCTGTTTGCCAGCAACCCTGATCTGAAGCGTGAATCGATTGACGCGTTGATTGTCGTCACCCAGAACGGTGATGAAGAAGGCCTGCCGCACACTGCCGCGATCGTGCAGGACAAGCTCGGTCTGCCGACCAACGTTGCGGCGTTCGACATTTCCCTGGGCTGCTCCGGTTATGTCTACGGCATCTACGCGATCAAGGGCTTCATGGAAGCCGCCGGGCTGAAGAACGGCCTGCTGATCACCGCTGATCCGTATTCGAAAATCGTTGATCCGGAAGACCGCAACACCACCATGCTGTTCGGCGATGCCGCCACCGCTACCTGGATGGGCGAAGATCCGAGCTGGGCGCTGGGCAAGGCCAAGTTCGGCACTGACGGCTCCGGCGCTCCGCACCTGAAAGTCACCGATGGCGTGTTCTTCATGAACGGTCGTCAGGTGTTCAACTTTGCGCTGCTGAAAGTTCCGGCGCACCTGCATGAGCTGCTCGATGATTCAGGCCTCAAGGCTGACGACATTGATGCGTTCTGCATTCACCAGGGCAGCGCGGCGATTGTCGACGCGGTGGCACGACGTTTCGAAGGCGAGCCGGAGAAGTTCATCAAGGACATGGTCGAGACCGGCAACACCGTGTCGTCGAGCATTCCGTTGCTGCTGGAAAAACACGTACTCGATTCCGATTGGCAGCGTATTGCGTTGAGCGGTTTTGGTGTCGGTCTGTCGTGGGGCTCGGCGATTATTTATCGTCCTTGAGCCGGATAAAAAACGGCGGATACAAAAATAGCGTTCAAGGTTAACCTTGAGCGCTATTTTTTTGCCTGAACGGAGCGCGAGCCGGCATGAGCGAGTTTTTCCAAGCCAACGCCCAGGTGATCCAGCTGCGCTGGCCGGCGTTGTTTGCACGATTGGTGGCTGAAGACAGTTCGGCCATTCAAGCCGAGCTGGTACAAGGCTTGGGCTCTACGCTGAGCGTGGACGGGATCCAGCTGACCAGTCGCCATGACCGGATTCACGAGGCCCGGGTCCAGGCAGCCAGCCTGCCGGAAAAACCGCGATTGCATGTCTATGGCACCGGCCTTGGCGACTTGCCAGCGGTTTTGCTGGAGCGTGCCGGGCTTGAACGCTTGTACGTGCACGTCCTTAACGGCGCCCTGTTTGCGCTGGTGTTGCAACTGCTCGATCAGCGGCAATGGCTTGAAGACCCCAGGGTGGAACTGATGTACGCCGGCGATCACGCCGATATCTTCACACCGTTTTTTGCCCTTCCCGCGGAAATGCTCCTGGCCGATGATTTCAATGCCAAGGTGCGTGATCGGCTGGTCAATGAAGTTCACCTGAGTTTCAACAATCGCGAGTTCGATCCGCAATTGCCGGCGATTCAGCAGCGCTTGCGCGATAGCCTGGAGGTGCTGCTTGCGGATGATGATGTGGCGCAACTGTTTGGCACCTGCATCGGCCGTGAAATCTATGTGATCGGCACCGGACCGAGCCTGGAAGGACATTTTGAACGGCTGGCGTCGGTGCGTGGCCAGGCCGAACGGCCGCTGTTCATTTGTGTCGATACGGCTTATCGACCTTTGCGTCAGCACGGAATCATCCCCGATCTGGTGGTGACGATCGATCAGTTGATCAGCTTTCGGCATCTGCCTTTCGAGGAGTCCGACGGCATCCCGCTGGTGTACCTGCCCATGAGCTCACCGACGGTGTTGAAGGCCTGGAGAGGCAAGCGCTATGGCGCTTATACCGCCAGCCCGGTCTACGCCACGTTGCGTCAGCAGCACCCTCGGGCCGAATTGCATGCCGGTGGCAGCGTGATTCACCCCGCCGTGGACCTGGCCGTGAAAATGGGCGGCACGCGCATCACGCTGTTCGGCGCCGACTTTGCCTTCCCGATGAACAAGACACATGCCGGATGGGACGATGGCGATCTGGGGCCTCCCGTGGAGCAGGCGCGACACTGGGTTCGTGACGGGTATGGCGAACGGGTCAGGACGCAGCTGAATTTTCGTGGCTACCTGTGCGTGCTGGAGCGGTATATCGCTCTGCACCCAGAGGTCAGGTTCCTTAACAGCAGTCGGGCAGGGGCGATGATCGTGGGCACGCAATTCAATCCGGAGTTTGTGCAATGAGTGCGCAGGTGATGTGCATCAGCGCATGTCGGCAATGCGCTGGGTTGTTTCGTTTGGGCCGTGATGTCGAAGCGGCGCTGACCATGGTCGATGTATTCGACGAGGCACAACGGTTTTTTGCGCTCGCCTCTGAGGATGTCCAGCAGTCGTGGGCACAGGTACTGACACACATCCTGGCGTGTCAGGAGCGCCAGGACTGGTTGGGACTTGCCGATTTCATGGAGTATGAACTGATTGAATTGCTGGATAGTGCGCAGCGCTGACGGGGAACCGACGGCTCTGGCACGAGGGTTGGTGATGTGGGCAGTTTTATGGCGTCATTTTTTCGTGGGAGGGGGCGCGCTAAGCCCTTGTTTTCTCGGGGGTGGCAGGGTGATGGCAAATTTTTTTCAAAAAGCCCTCAAGCAACCTGATTACCCGACGATAACTATTACGAAGGTTCTCTAGGCCATACCCGGCGGTTGCCAGGGCCGGAAGCCGCAGTACCCAACCAACGAGGAATTCGTCATGGCTTTAACAGTAAACACCAACACCACGTCGTTGAACGTTCAGAAAAACCTGAACCGCGCTTCCGACGCTCTGTCGACTTCGATGCAGCGCCTGTCTTCCGGCCTGAAAATCAACAGCGCTAAAGACGACGCCGCTGGCCTGCAGATCGCTACCCGTATGACTTCCCAGATCCGTGGTGGCAACCAGGCGATCCAGAACGCCAACGACGGTATCTCCGTTGCTCAGACCGCTGAAGGCGCTCTGCAAGCTTCGACCGACATTCTGCAGCGTATGCGTGAACTGGCTGTTAAAGCCCGTACCGGTACCAACGGCAGCATCGACCAGAAAGCAACCAACGACGAATTCGCCCAGATGTCGGACGAACTGACTCGTATCTCTGCTTCCACCAACCTGAACGGCAAAAACCTGCTGGACGGTTCGGCTGGTACTGTGACCCTGCAAGTGGGCGCAAACACCGGTTCGGCTAACCACATCGACCTGGTACTGAGCTCCAAGTTCGACGCCGTCAGCCTGTCCGTAGGTAGCGGTACTGTAGTTCTGACCGGTGCAAGCGTATCGGGCGCTGCTGCCAACATCGACAACGCAATCACCGCGATCGACGCTGCAATTGCAACGATCAACAGCACTCGTTCGAGCCTGGGTGCTTCGCAAAACCGTCTGACCAGCACCATCTCCAACCTGCAAAACATCGTTGAGAACACCACTGCTGCACAGGGTCGTGTACAAGACACCGACTTCGCCGCAGAAACTGCTAACCTGACCAAGCAGCAAACTCTGCAGCAGGCTTCGACCTCCGTACTGGCTCAAGCCAACCAACTGCCTTCCGCTGTACTGAAGCTGCTTCAGTAATTTCGGAATGAGTTCGGGCGAGGGAGTGCGCTAGTCGCGCTCTCTCGCCTTTTTTCGTTAGGAGGTGATGAGCATGGACATGAGCGTCAAGCTTAACCAGTCTTATCCGGCTCCCAAGCCAGTAACGCCGGTTGCTGACAAACCGTCAGAGACGCCTAAGGTTGTGAAGGCTGAAGCTCCGGCCGCTGCCAAGAGTCAGGATACGGACGATGCCAAGTTGAAGCTGGCGGTGCAGGAGATCGAGAAGTTCGTTCAATCGATCAAGCGCAATCTGGAGTTCTCCATCGACGAACATTCCGGAAAGGTCATCGTCAAGGTGATCGCAAGCGAGACGGGTGAGGTTGTTCGACAGATTCCCTCCGCGGAAGCGCTCAAGCTGGCAGACAGCCTCGCGAACGCGAGTCACGTATTGTTCGACGCCAAAGTCTGATAGCTGGCATGAATAGTGTTTGTCCGTTCTCAGGACGCGTGTAACGGTCAAAAGAATGGCAACAATCTGAAGGGAGATGCACATGGCAAGTCCAATTCTACCGGGTTCCGGACTGGGTTCCGGCCTGGACATCGGTGCGATCGTCACTGCGCTGGTCAATGCCGACAAGGCGCCGAAGCAGACGCAGATCGATACCGCGACCAAAGTCAACACGCTGAAGATTTCCGGTGTCGGCTCGCTGAAGAGTGCATTGACCGCGTTCCAGACGGCGATGACCAACCTGGGCAGCAAGACCAATCCTGCATTTGCCGGTTTCACCGCGACTTCGAACAATGCCACTCTGAGCGCGACGTCCGACAGCACCGCTGTGACGGGCAATTACAACGTTGTTGTCAGTCAATTGGCCACTGGCTCGAAAATCGCCAGCGCCTCTTTCGCCGGCGGTGCCGCCAGTGCCATTCCGAGTGGTACCCTGAAAATCAGTCAGAATGGCACTGATTACAATGTCGACATTCCTGCCAATGCCACGTTGCAGACCACCCGCGACGCCATCAACAAGGCTCAGGGCGCAAACGGGATTTCCGCCAACATCGTGACCGACAGCTCTGGTGCTTCGCGCCTGGTGATCAGTTCGAGCAAGACCGGCGAAGGTTCTGACCTCAAAGTCAGCGGCATTGCCGGTCTGGAAATCGATGGCACCCAGAAGATGGGCCCTAGTCCGGCTGCAGGCGCTTCAGGCGCTGTCAACGACGTGGCGGGAAACGCCAAGCTGACCATCGACGGCCTCGAAGTCACCAGCAAAAGCAACACGGTGACCGGTGCAATCAGTGGCTTGACCCTGAACCTGACGACCGTCAGCCCTGTCGTGGGTAACGTTGCGACTCCGACTGTTGTCACCGTGGATGCCAACACCAAAGGGTTGCAGACATCGATTCAGTCGTTCGTCGACGCTTACAACACGTTGAAGACGACCATCGACACGCTGTCCAAGGCGACGCCGGATGCGGATGGCAAGCTGACTGTGCAAGCAGCATTCACAGGTGACGCGATGCCGCGCTCGCTGATTGCCGATATTCGTGGTCAGTTGACTGCGGAAGGGGCCGGCGGTCCATTGGCGGTGCTGTCCCAGTTGGGTGTGATGACCGACCGCAACACCGGCAACCTGACGTTCGATACCAATGCCTTCAACAAAACCATGGCGCAGCCAGGCATGACCGGCCAGGTTCAGCAGTTGTTCAACGGCACCAACGACACCAATGGTTTGCTGGCGCGTATGAACAAGGCTGTTGATCCGTATCTCAAGCCACCGGCGGGAGAGCTCAAAGGTGTCAGTCTGCTTGATCAGCGCATGGCCATTCTCACCAAAAACACCCGAAACCTGACCGACCAGCAAGCGGCGCTGGACTTGCGTGTCGCCAACCTGACCAAGACGTTGACTGCCAAGTACAACGCCATGGACTTGCTGGTAGGGCAGATGAAGGCGACGGCGAGCAACATCACGTCGTTCTTCAGCTCGCTGACCGCTCAGCAGTCTGCGAAGTAACAGGCAGGCACGACAAAAACCCGGCTACGCTTTATCGGCGTGTGCCGGGTTTTTGTCTTTTGATCTAAAGTTCTCTGATTCGTTGGCGATACACTGGATATACGAGTCATTGTGGCAATGAGGTAGAACATGAATCCGATGTTAGCCCTTCGGCAATACCAGAAAGTCGGCGCGCATGCACAGACGTCCGAAGCGAGCCCGCACCGTTTGGTGCAAATGTTGATGGAAGGTGGCCTGGGGCGTATTGCCGAGGCCAAGGGCGCCATCGAGCGCAAGGATATTGCTGCCAAATGCACGGCCATCAGCAAGGCCGTGGGCATTATCGGTGGCCTGTGTGAAGGCCTGGATCTGGAAAACAGCGCGGATTCGGTAGGTGAGCTCAACCAGCTCTACATCTACATGATGAAGCGACTCGCCGAAGCCAACGCCAAGAGTGATCCACGGATTCTCGACGAAGTTGCCGGCCTGCTGCGCACCGTAAAAGAAGGCTGGGACGGCATTGCTCCACCAGGCCCGCAGTTTTAAGGAGAGCACCATGAGTCTTGTATTGCAGCGAATTGCCGATACCCGTGAAGCGTTGGTCGGTGCCTTGGCCGAGCGCAACTGGGAAGCCATTGGCGAGCTGGATCTGGCTTGCCGTTCCTGCATGGAAGACGTCATGGCCGAGGCCTCGCTGGACGAGGTCGCGTTGCGCGATAACCTTGAGGAGTTGCTCCATGTCTACAAGGAGCTTCTTGAGGCGGCCATGGGTGAGCGGCAAGCGATAGCCAACGAGATGTCGCAGATCACCCAAGCGCAAAAGGCGGCAAAGGTTTACCATCTGTTTGGTTAATTAACCTCCAGTTAATCCAGACATGTGCGCCATAAATTTGACTGTGCACGGTTTTTTGACTTAACTAGTGGCTGTTTTCAGATTTCAGGCGTCTACAGGCACAAGGTGTCCTGCAAGCGTCTCGCTTGCCCCATTTTTCGGGCATTGAGTTGACTAGGGAAGTTGCTATTGCATGTGGCGTGAAACCAAAATTCTGCTGATCGATGACGATAGCGTCCGCCGCCGCGACCTGGCGGTGATTCTAAATTTTCTCGGCGAAGAAAATTTACCCTGCGGCAGCCATGACTGGCAGCAGGCAGTCGGCTCTTTGTCGTCTAGTCGTGAGGTCATTTGCGTACTGATCGGGACGGTCAATGCTCCTGGTGCGCTTTTGGGCTTGCTAAAGACACTCTCAACCTGGGATGAGTTCCTTCCGGTTTTGCTGATGGGTGATAATTCTTCCGTCGACTTGCCCGAAGACCAGCGTCGCCGAGTGCTTTCGACCCTCGAAATGCCGCCCAGCTACAGCAAATTGCTCGACTCTCTGCACCGCGCCCAGGTCTATCGCGAAATGTATGACCAGGCCCGCGAACGCGGCCGTCATCGCGAACCCAATCTGTTTCGTAGTCTCGTCGGCACCAGCCGGGCGATCCAGCACGTGCGTCAGATGATGCAGCAAGTGGCCGACACCGACGCCAGCGTGCTGATCCTTGGCGAGTCCGGCACCGGCAAGGAAGTGGTCGCGCGTAACCTGCACTACCACTCCAAGCGTCGCGACGCGCCATTTGTGCCGGTCAACTGCGGGGCGATCCCGGCAGAGCTGCTCGAAAGCGAACTGTTCGGCCACGAGAAGGGCGCTTTCACCGGTGCAATCACCAGCCGTGCCGGGCGCTTCGAGCTGGCCAACGGCGGTACATTGTTCCTCGACGAAATCGGCGACATGCCACTGCCGATGCAGGTCAAACTGCTGCGCGTGTTGCAGGAGCGCACCTTCGAACGCGTGGGCAGCAACAAGACCCAGAGCGTCGATGTGCGCATCATTGCCGCGACCCACAAAAATCTCGAAAGCATGATCGAGATCGGTACGTTCCGCGAAGATCTCTACTATCGCCTGAACGTGTTCCCGATCGAGATGGCGCCGCTGCGTGAGCGCGTCGAAGACATTCCGTTGCTGATGAACGAGCTGATCTCGCGCATGGAGCACGAGAAGCGCGGTTCGATCCGCTTCAACTCGGCAGCAATCATGTCGCTGTGCCGTCACGGCTGGCCGGGCAACGTCCGTGAGCTGGCCAACCTGGTGGAGCGCATGGCGATCATGCATCCGTACGGGGTGATTGGCGTCGTCGAGTTGCCGAAGAAATTCCGCTACGTCGATGACGAAGACGAGCAAATGGTCGACAGCCTGCGCAGCGATCTCGAAGAGCGCGTGGCCATCAACGGTCATACGCCGGACTTCACCGCCAACGCCATGCTGCCGCCGGAAGGTCTGGATCTGAAGGACTACCTCGGTGGTCTGGAGCAGGGCCTGATCCAGCAGGCGCTGGACGATGCCAATGGCATCGTTGCGCGTGCCGCCGAGCGCCTGCGCATTCGACGTACCACGCTGGTCGAGAAGATGCGCAAGTACGGCATGAGCCGGCGCGATGGAGACGAACAGGCGGAGGATTGACGCCTGTTTTTCAACTGCTTCATTTATAAGCAGTTTTTTTTAGGCACGGGTATTGCTACATCCCTCGCAACGTTCCGTTTAACTGACGGTCAGCCAAGCGAGAGAGCACAATGCCCCAAGCCGCCCAGATGTCTTCTGCCTCCAGTCCCGAGGGGCAACCGTCCTCCGTAGAGCAGGCAAGCCGACAGGGTCTTGAGCAGGCTTTCGAGCTGTTCAACCAGATGTCCAGTCAGTTGACTGACTCCTACAGCATGCTCGAAGCGCGGGTGACCGAACTCAAGGGTGAGCTGGCGGTGGTCAGTGCCCAGCGCATGCAGGAGCTGGCGGAAAAAGAACGTCTGGCCAACCGTCTGCAAAACCTTCTTGATCTGTTGCCCGGTGGCGTCATCGTGATTGACGGTCACGGCATCGTGCGCGAAGCCAACCCGGCCGCCATCGAACTGCTTGGTCTGCCGCTGGACGGCGAACTGTGGCGTCATGTCATCGCACGATGCTTTGCGCCGCGTGAAGACGACGGCCACGAAATCTCCCTGAAAAACGGTCGACGCCTGTCGATTGCCACGCGCTCGCTGGATGCCGAGCCGGGGCAATTGGTGCTGCTCAACGACCTGACAGAAACCCGTCATCTGCAAGATCAACTGGCGCGCCACGAACGTCTGTCCTCGCTGGGGCGCATGGTCGCCTCGCTGGCGCATCAGATCCGCACGCCGTTGTCCGCCGCGTTGCTCTATGCCAGTCATTTGACCGAGCAGGAACTGCCTGTCGCCACCCAGCAGCGTTTCGCCGGACGCCTCAAGGAGCGTCTGCATGAGCTGGAGCATCAGGTGCGCGACATGCTGGTGTTCGCTCGCGGTGAACTGCCGCTGACTGATCGCATCACGCCCAATGCCTTGATGCAGTCACTGCAAGCTGCCGCGTTGACCCACGTGCAGGACCTGCCGATTCGCTGGCAGTGCGACAGCCACGCCGGCGAGTTGCTGTGCAATCGCGACACGCTGGTCGGCGCGCTTTTGAATCTGATCGAGAACGCGATTCAGGCCAGCGCCGGCGATGTACGTCTGAAAGTGCATTGCTACAGCCGAGACAACACGCTGCGGTTTTGCGTCAGCGATACCGGCAGCGGCATCGAGCCCACCGTGCTGGCGCGCCTCGGCGAACCATTTTTTACCACCAAAGTCACCGGTACCGGCCTCGGCCTGACCGTGGTCAAGGCTGTGGCACGGGCACATCAGGGAGAATTGCAGCTGCGTTCGCGGGTCGGACGCGGCACGTGCGCGCAGGTGATCCTGCCGCTGTTTTGCGCTGGACAAGGAGCTGAGTGAACGTCATGGGCATCAAGGTTTTGCTGGTCGAGGATGACCGCTCGTTGCGCGAGGCGCTGGCCGATACGTTGCTGTTGGCCGGCCATGATTATCACGCGGTCGGCAGTGCTGAAGAGGCGCTGACGGCGGTAGCGCGCGAAGCATTCAGCCTGGTGGTCAGCGACGTCAACATGCCCGGCATGGATGGCCATCAATTGCTGGCGTTGCTGCGTGCCCGTCAGCCGCAGTTGCCGGTGTTGCTCATGACCGCCCACGGTGCGGTCGAGCGTGCCGTCGATGCGATGCGCCAAGGTGCGGCGGACTATCTGGTCAAACCGTTTGAGCCCAAGGCTTTGCTGGATCTGGTGGCGCGGCATGCGCTGGGCAATATTGGCGCATGCGAAGCTGATGGCCCGATCGCGGTCGAGCCGGCCAGTGCCCAGCTTCTGGAGTTGGCAGCGCGTGTCGCGCGCAGTGATTCCACCGTGCTGATTTCCGGCGAGTCCGGTACCGGCAAGGAAGTACTGGCGCGCTACATTCACCAGCAATCCCATCGTGCCAGCCAGCCGTTCATTGCGATCAATTGCGCGGCCATCCCCGACAACATGCTCGAAGCGACGTTGTTCGGTCACGAGAAAGGCTCGTTCACTGGCGCCATTGCGGCGCAGGCGGGCAAGTTCGAACAGGCCGACGGCGGGACCATCCTGCTCGACGAAATTTCCGAAATGCCCCTCGGCCTGCAAGCCAAACTGCTGCGCGTGTTGCAGGAGCGCGAAGTCGAGCGGGTGGGGGCGCGCAAGCCGATCACCCTGGACATCCGCGTGGTCGCCACCACCAACCGCGACCTGGCCGTTGAAGTGGCGGCGGGGCGTTTCCGTGAAGATCTTTTTTACCGTCTGTCGGTTTTCCCCCTGGCCTGGCGTCCACTTCGCGAGCGCACTGCCGATATCTTGCCGCTGGCTGAGCGCTTGCTGGCCAAGCACGTCAATAAAATGAAGCATGCGGCGGCAAAGCTTTCGCCAGAGGCGCAGGCGTGCCTGATCGGTTATCCATGGCCGGGCAATGTGCGCGAGCTGGATAACGCGATTCAGCGTGCGTTGATTTTGCAGCAGGGCGGCTTGATCCAGCCGCAGGATTTCTGTCTTGCCGGGCCGGTGATGTTCGCCACGTTGCCAGCGGTAGCGCCGGTGCCTGCGGTGATTCGTGAGGTGGAGATCGACGCGGATTCGGCCGGCGCCCTGGGTGATGACCTGCGCCGCCGGGAGTTTCAGATGATCATCGACACCCTGCGCACCGAGCGTGGCCGGCGCAAGGAAGCAGCGGAAAAGCTCGGCATCAGTCCGCGCACCCTGCGTTACAAGCTGGCGCAAATGCGCGATGCCGGGATGGATGTCGAAGGCTACCTGTTCGCCACCTGAGTCGTGGCGCAAAGATTTGAAAATGCTTTTCTGAAAGGGGTGCCCATGAGCTGGCACCCTTGTTGCTAATACCTGTGTACCCGCCGAGTGAGTGTCAAAAAATTGCGGGCCGCCCAAGAGAGTAGACCATGAGCCAAGGTATTGAATTTAATCGGTTGATGACAGACATGAAGGCCATGAAGCTGGATGCCATGTCTGCGCCGAAATCGACTGCCGCTGTCCCTGAACTGGCAGGCAGCAGCTTTTCCGACATGCTCGGTCAGGCCATCAACAAAGTCAGCGATACCCAGCAGGCGTCGACTCAACTGGCCAACGCATTTGAAGTGGGCAAGAGCGGCGTCGATCTGACGGACGTGATGATCGCTTCGCAAAAAGCCAGCGTGTCGTTCCAGGCTCTGACCCAGGTGCGCAACAAGCTGGTTCAGGCTTATCAAGACATCATGCAGATGCCGGTTTAAGGACGAGATTGAGTCATGGCAGAAGCAGTCGCCGATAACGTTCCGGCCAAGGCCACCCCGATAGACGGCAAACCGCCGCTGTTCGGCCTGTCCTTCCTGGAAAACCTCTCCGAGATGACCGTGCTGCGTCAGGTGGGCCTGTTGGTCGGCCTGGCTGCGAGCGTGGCGATTGGCTTTGCCGTGGTGCTGTGGTCGCAGCAGCCGGATTACCGTCCGTTGTACGGCAGCCTTGCCGGTCTGGACGCCAAGCAGGTGATGGACACCCTGGCCTCCGCCGATATTCCTTACACCGTAGAACCGAATTCTGGCGCCTTGCTGGTCAAGGCCGATGACCTGTCTCGTGCGCGGATGAAACTCGCTGCTGCTGGTGTCACTCCCAGCGACGGCAACATCGGTTTCGAAATCCTCGACAAGGAACAGGGTCTGGGCACCAGCCAGTTCATGGAAGCGACCAATTATCGTCGCGGCCTCGAAGGTGAACTGGCTCGTACCATTTCCAGCCTGAACAACGTCAAGGGCGCTCGCGTGCACCTGGCGATTCCGAAGAGCTCGGTGTTCGTGCGTGATGAACGCAAGCCAAGCGCTTCGGTGCTGGTCGAGCTGTATTCCGGTCGTTCGCTGGAGCCGGGCCAGGTCGTGGCGATCATCAATCTGGTGGCCACCTCCGTTCCCGAGCTGAGCAAATCGCAGATCACCGTCGTCGACCAGAAGGGCAACCTGCTCTCTGATCAGGCGGAAAACTCCGAAATGACCATGGCCGGCAAGCAGTTCGATTACAGCCGCCGCATGGAAAGCATGCTGACTCAGCGCGTGCACAACATTCTGCAACCGGTGTTGGGTAACGACCGCTACAAGGCTGAAGTGTCGGCCGATATCGATTTCAATGCTGTCGAGTCCACCGCCGAGCAGTTCAACCCGGATCAACCGGCGTTGCGCAGTGAACAGTCGGTCAACGAGCAACGTACCGCCAGCAATGGCCCGCAAGGTGTGCCGGGTGCCCTGAGCAACCAGCCACCGTCTCCAGCCTCGGCACCGCAAACCACCGGTGGCGCCGCAGCGCCTGCCAGCATGGTGCAGCCGGGTCAGCCATTGGTTGACGCCAACGGCCAGCAGATCATGGACCCGGCCACCGGCCAGCCGATGCTCGCGCCGTACCCGGCAGACAAGCGTCAACAATCCACCAAGAACTTCGAGCTCGACCGTTCCATCAGCCACACCAAACAGCAGCAGGGTCGCCTGAATCGCCTGTCGGTGTCGGTGGTTGTCGACGATCAGGTCAAGGTCAACGCGGCCAACGGGGAAATCACCCGCGCGCCGTGGAGTGCCGACGAATTGTCGCGCTTCACCCGTCTGGTACAGGACGCGGTCGGCTTCGATGCCAGCCGTGGCGACAGTGTCAGCGTGATCAACATGCCGTTCTCCGCCGAGCGCGGCGAAGTGATTGCCGATATTCCGTTCTACTCCCAGCCATGGTTCTGGGACATCGTCAAACAAGTGCTGGGTGTGTTGTTCATCCTCGTGCTGGTGTTTGGTGTGCTGCGTCCGGTGTTGAACAACATCACTGGCGGTGGCAAAGGCAAGGAGCTGGCCGGTCTTGGCGGCGACGTGGAACTCGGTGGCATGGGCGGCCTGGACGGCGAACTTTCCAACGATCGCGTAAGCCTCGGTGGTCCGCAGAGCATTCTGTTGCCGAGCCCGAGTGAGGGTTATGACGCGCAACTGAATGCAATCAAGAGCCTTGTGGCTGAAGACCCGGGTCGTGTGGCTCAGGTCGTGAAAGAGTGGATTAACGCAGATGAGTGATAACCGAGCCGCCACCGTCAAACTGAACAAGGTCGACAAAGCCGCGATTCTGCTGCTGTCCCTGGGTTCGACTGATGCTGCGCAAGTGCTGCGCCACATGGGCCCGAAAGAGGTTCAGCGCGTCGGCGTGGCCATGGCGCAGATGGGCAACGTCCATCGCGAACAGGTCGAGCAAGTCATGAGCGAGTTCGTCGACATCGTCGGCGACCAGACCAGCCTCGGCGTCGGCTCCGACGACTACGTGCGCAAAATGCTCACCCAGGCCCTGGGTGAAGACAAGGCCAACGGCCTGATCGACCGCATCCTGCTCGGTGGCAACACCAGCGGCCTCGACAGCCTGAAATGGATGGAGCCACGCGCCGTAGCCGACGTGATACGTTACGAACACCCGCAGATCCAGGCCATCGTGGTTGCGTACCTCGACCCGGATCAGGCCGGTGAGGTGCTCGGCAACTTTGACCACAAGGTGCGTCTGGACATCATCCTGCGCGTCTCGTCGTTGAACACCGTGCAGCCAGCGGCACTGAAAGAATTGAACCAGATTCTCGAGAAGCAGTTCTCCGGTAACTCGAACGCCTCGCGCACCACCCTGGGTGGCATCAAGCGTGCGGCAGACATCATGAACTTCCTCGACAGCTCGATCGAAGGCCAGCTCATGGACTCGATCCGCGAAGTCGACGAAGACCTGTCCGGTCAGATCGAAGACCTCATGTTCGTGTTCAACAACCTCGCCGATGTCGACGACCGTGGCATTCAGGCGCTGTTGCGCGAAGTGTCTTCCGACGTGCTGGTGCTGGCCCTCAAGGGTTCGGACGAAGGCGTCAAAGAAAAGATCTTCAAGAACATGTCCAAACGTGCGGCCGAACTGTTGCGCGACGATCTCGAGGCCAAAGGCCCGGTGCGCGTCAGCGACGTCGAAACCGCGCAGAAGGAAATCCTCACCATCGCCCGCCGTATGGCCGAAGCCGGAGAGATCGTGCTCGGTGGCAAGGGCGGCGAGGAAATGATCTAAGCCCATGGATAAGCACGATGACGATGTGACGGATCTGATCCGTGCCCGCGATGTCCGTGGCTTCGAGTCATGGGCAATGCCCAGCTTCGATCCGCCGAAACCGGAACCCGAGCCGGAGCCTGAGCCCGAACCGCCGGAAATGGAAGAAGTGCCGCTGGAAGAAGTCCAGCCACTGACCCTGGAAGAACTCGAAAGCATCCGTCAGGAGGCTTACAACGAGGGCTTCGGCATCGGCGAAAAAGAAGGCTTTCACAGCGCTACGCTGAAGGTTCGTCAGGAAGCCGAAGTTGCGTTGGCGGCGAAACTGGCCAGCCTTGAGCAACTGATGACTCACCTGTTCGAGCCTATCGCCGAGCAAGACACCCAGATCGAAAAATCGCTGGTTGATCTTGTGCAACACATCACCAAACAGGTGATCAAGCGCGAGCTGGCCATCGATTCGTCGCAGATCGAACACGTCATGCGCGATGCGCTCAAGCTGTTGCCGCTGGGCGTGGAAAATGTGCGTCTGTACGTTAATCCGCAAGACTTCGAACAGGCCAAAGCCCTGCGCGAGCGTCACGAAGAAACCTGGCGCATCGTTGAAGACGAAGCGCTGATGCCGGGTGGTTGCCGGGTCGAGACGGCGCACAGCCGCATCGACGCGAGCATTGAAACCCGTGTCACTCAGGTCATGGACAAGCTGTTCGATCAACTGCACGAACAGGCTTTGCACCCGGCTGCCCCGGACTTGAGCCTGGATATTGCCGAAGACGTCAAACCGGCGGCCGAACCTGACGAGCCGCTTGCGGACACCGCCGATGCGCCTTGAACGCACCAGTTTCGCCAAGCGCCTCAGCACCTATGCCGAAGCCACTGAAATTGCTGGCGCGCCGATTCTCGAAGGTCGCCTGCTGCGCATGGTTGGTCTCACGCTGGAAGCCGAAGGCCTGCGCGCAGCCATGGGCACGCGCTGCCTGGTAATCAATGACGACAGCTATCACCCGTCCCAGGTGGAAGCGGAAGTCATGGGTTTCTCCGGCGGCAAAGTCTTTCTGATGCCGGTCGGCAGCGTCGCCGGTATCGCTCCCGGTGCCCGCGTGGTGCCATTGGCCGAAACCGGTCGACTGCCGATGGGCATGAGCATGCTCGGCCGTGTGCTCGATGGCGCCGGTCGTGCGTTGGACGGCAAGGGTGGTATGAAAGCCGAAGACTGGGTGCCGATGGATGGCCCGACGATCAACCCGCTCAACCGCGACCCGATCAGCGTACCGCTGGACGTCGGCATCCGTTGCATCAACGGTTTGTTGACGGTGGGCCGTGGTCAGCGTCTGGGTCTGTTCGCCGGTACCGGTGTCGGTAAATCGGTATTGCTGGGCATGATGACCCGCTTCACCGAGGCCGACATTATCGTCGTCGGCCTGATCGGTGAGCGGGGTCGCGAAGTTAAAGAATTTATCGAGCACATCCTCGGTGAAGAAGGCCTCAAGCGTTCGGTGGTGGTGGCCTCGCCGGCGGACGATGCGCCGCTGATGCGTTTGCGCGCGGCGATGTACTGCACGCGCATTGCCGAGTATTTCCGCGACAAGGGCAAGAACGTCCTGTTGCTGATGGATTCGTTGACCCGTTTCGCCCAGGCGCAGCGGGAAATCGCTTTGGCCATCGGCGAGCCGCCAGCGACCAAGGGTTATCCGCCCTCGGTGTTCGCCAAACTGCCGAAATTGGTGGAGCGTGCCGGTAATGCCGAGAAGGGCGGGGGTTCGATCACCGCGTTCTACACGGTACTGTCCGAGGGCGATGACCAACAGGACCCGATTGCCGACTCGGCGCGGGGCGTACTTGATGGCCACATCGTGCTGTCGCGGCGTCTGGCAGAGGAAGGGCACTACCCGGCCATCGATATCGAAGCCTCGATCAGCCGGGTGATGCCGGCGGTGGTCTCGGCGGAACACATGCAGCGCGCGCAGTATTTCAAGCAATTGTGGTCGCGCTATCAGCAGAGTCGCGACCTCATCAGCGTCGGTGCTTACGTCGCTGGTGGCGATCGCGAGACCGATCTTGCGATTTCCCTGCAACCGCAATTGGTCAGGTACCAGCGTCAGGGCCTCAACGACAAAATCAACATGGGCGAAAGCCAGTCCTATCTCGAGACCCTGTTCGCCCCTGCGGCGGGCGGGTAACCGGCCATGGCCGTTAGCCGAGCCGCGCGTCTCGCTCCGGTGGTGGACATGGCCGAACAGGCCGAGAAAACCGCCGTGCAGCGCCTGGGCTATTTTCAGGGTCAGGTGAAGGTCGCCGAAAGCAAGCTCGCCGACCTGCACGCCTTCCGTCTGGATTACTCGCAGCAATGGATCGTGCGCGGCAGCACTGGCGTCAGTGGGCAATGGCTGCTCGGCTTCCAGGGCTTTCTGGCGCAACTCGACACCGCCGTCGACCAGCAGCGGCAGAGCCTGGTCTGGCACCAGAACAAGCTCGACAAGGCTCGTGAGGAATGGCAACAGGCCTTCGCCAAGGTCGAGGGCCTGCGCAAACTGGTGCAGCGCTATCGCGAAGAGGCGCAGCGCCTTGAAGACAAACGCGAGCAGAAGCTGCTCGATGAGTTGTCCCAGCGCTTGCCGCGGCGGGATGTTTTTTGATCTTGGCGCGGCGTGACTTATGAGCTCATTATTTTAAGACTTGAAACCTGAACGTTTCCGATCGGCCCAAGGGTACTGAATTGCGACTAACAGTGAAGTATGTTGTTACCTGCTGACCGATTAGCTGCCAATCATCTGCGCTATTAAATTTTGAGCCAACTTTCCCACTGCTCGCACCACCCGGGCTCACGTTGACGATTTTTTCGTACGATTTTCCGTCGTCCGTATTCAGCACGAAAGTGACCTGATCATTCAGGTCTGCGGCACACCACGCCATAAGCGCTGCTTTACCGCTCTCAAACTCAGCTCTGCTGACGATAATGGGCGAGCTGGTGCCATGCAGATGGGGGGCGGTAAAATTCGCGAGTGCATTGTTCATGATTGCGATCCTGTGGTTTTGTATGCAGCGATCTTGCTGCTCCACAATTGAATGATGTAGCTGGATCTGACGCTACTGTCAGATCTGACAGTAGCGACGAACGGTTTTCGAACCACGCAGCGAAGCAGGTGCTCGCATATCAAGCCATTTCTAAGTTGCTCGTGCTTGGATCTGGTGCTAAACCTTGTACAAGGTTGTTCATGACAAGGAAGCCAGTCAATGTCAGTCGTTACAGAATTATCCCCGGATGGTCAAAAACTGACGATTTTAGTCAAGGGTCGATTCGATTTCGCCAAGCATCAGGAATTTCGAGAGTCCTACGAGAATCTGCAGCCGAAACCCGAATCCTTTGAAGTGGATTTGAAAGACGCCACTTACCTCGACAGTTCGGCGCTCGGGATGTTGTTGCTGCTGCGCGATCATGCCGGCGGTGAGAGTGCCGAAATCACGCTGACCCACGCCAATGCCGATGTTCGCAAGATTCTTGCGATTTCAAATTTCGAACAAATCTTCGACGTGGCATAAGCGCAATGCAGGCTGATTCCGAGCCGCTGACAATTCTGATCGCCGAAGACAGCGCCGCCGACCGGTTGCTGTTGTCGACCATCGTTCGCCGTCAGGGCCATGAGGTGCTGACGGCGGCCAATGGTGCCGATGCTGTCGAGATCTTCCGCCGGCAACAACCGCATCTTGTCCTGATGGACGCGATGATGCCGGTGATGGACGGTTTCGAGGCTGCGCGGCAGATCAAGGCGCTGGCCGGGGAAACCCTGGTGCCGATCATCTTCCTGACTTCGCTCACCGAAAGTGAGGCGTTGGCCCGCTGTCTGGAGGCCGGTGGTGACGACTTTCTGGCGAAGCCCTACAACCAGGTGATTCTTGCCGCCAAAATCAAGGCGATGGACCGCTTGCGCCGCTTGCAAGCCACGGTGCTGCAGCAGCGCGACCTGATCGCCAAACATCACGATTACCTGCTCAACGAGCAGCGGGTCGCAAAAGCCGTGTTCGACAAGGTCGCGCACTCCGGTTGCCTGAGTGCGCCGAATATTCGTTATCTGCAATCACCCTATGCGCTGTTCAATGGCGACCTATTGCTGGCGGCGTATACGCCGGCGGGCGACATGCATGTGCTGCTGGGTGATTTCACCGGCCATGGCTTGCCGGCCGCCGTCGGTGCGATGCCGTTGGCCGAAGTGTTTTACGGCATGACGGCCAAGGGCTACGGCTTGGCGGAAACCCTGCGCGAGATGAACGCCAAGCTCAAGCGCATCCTGCCGGTGGACATGTTCTGTTGTGCGACGCTGCTGTGCCTGAGTTCTCAAAGGCGTTCGGTCGAAGTCTGGAACGGTGGCATGCCGGACGGCTATCTGCACCGGATTGCCAGCGGCGAGCGCGAGCCTCTGGCTGCGCGACATTTGCCGTTGGGGGTATTGAGCCCGCAGGCGTTCGATGACTGCACGCAAGTGCATCCGATGGCCGTCGGTGATCGGGTCTTCCTGTTGTCCGACGGGGTGATCGACACCAGTAACGCCAGTGATCAGTTGTTCGGCGTCGAGCGTTTGCAGCGAGTGTTCGCCAGCAATCGCGAGCCAGATCGACTGTTCGACGAGATCGAGCAGGCGCTGCGCGATTTTCGCGGTGAGGCTCGCGACGATGTGAGTATGGTCGAGGTCCGCCTGCTTGAGCCTGAGCAGGTGCACCCTGCGGTGCCGGTGTACTCCGACAGCGGTCAGTCGTGTCCGCTGGACTGGTCGGCGAGTTTCGAATTTCGTGGCGCCACGTTAAAGCGTTTCAATCCGTTGCCGTACCTCTTGCAGTTGCTCCAGGAGGTGCATGGGCTACGGGCGCAAAGCGGCGCGCTATACAGCGTGCTCGCCGAGTTGTATTCCAATGCACTGGAGCACGGGGTGTTGGGTCTGGACTCCAGCCTCAAGCGCGATGCCTCGGGATTCGCCCGCTACTATGAGCAGCGCAACGTGCGTCTGGAGAGTTTGCAGGATGGCTTTGTGCGTGTGCATTTGCAGGTGAAGCCGCAAGGCAAGGGCGGGTGTCTGCTTATCCGTGTCGACGACAGCGGTAAGGGTTTCGATGTCGCAAGGGTCATGGATCGGCCGCTGGACGGTGTCCGTCTGTCGGGACGCGGTGTCAGTCTGGTCCGGCAATTGGGGCGCAACGCGAGTTGGTCGGACGAAGGTCGTAGTGCCCACGTGGAGTTTTTCTGGGAGATTGAGGCATAATCGGCGCAATTCTTGATCAAGGAGTGAGCAAGTGACTGATAAACATATTGATCGCGAGGTGCTTAGCGTACTACGCGAAGTCATGGAGGATGGTTATCCCGAATTGCTGGATACCTTTCTGGCGGATTCGGAAAACCGCCTGCTTGAGCTGCGCGAGACTGCCGATGCCAAGGTCTTGTCCGAAGTGGCTCATAGCTTCAAGGGCAGCGCCGGCAACATGGGCGCGGTTCGACTGGCCGAGCTTTGTCAGAGGCTTGAGTCGGACGCCAAAGGCAATAGCCCTGCACAAATCGCCAAACTGGTCGCCGAGATCAGTAGCGAATTCGCTCAGGTGCGGCCTGAATATGAGCATGAACGCCAGGACGCGCTAACCCAATAAAACGAGCCGTCCGGCGCTTTTCCAAAGCGTCGGACAAAACTGGCCCGGCACTTGCAGTTATCTCCCGCAACTGTACCTACGATCCCAGTGCAGCGGAGACCGTTTCATGCCTGCGACCCACAACATTCTTCTTCAGAACGCCGCCCAGGCCAAGGCTCAAGCCGCCTCTGCCAAACCGTCGGCAGTGGCCGCAGACGCCGGGGACAAGGCCTCAAGCTTCGCTCAGGTGTTTGCCAGTCAGGATTCGAGCAAGCCTGCCGTCACGGTTGACGCCCCGCTGAAATCGGCGCGCGACAAGGTCGCTGACACCGGCGGCAAGAAGGACGTCAGCAAGGATCAATCTGCCCCTGCGAAGCCGGCGGTTGCCGATAGCGGCAATGCCTTGCCTGCCGACAAGCCGGTGGCGGCCGACGACAAGGTCGTCAGCAGCGACGAAACCACGGATACCAACCAGACTCCGGTAGCCGATGCCACTCCAGTCGATCCGACGCTGGATCCTGCGTTGGCCGCCGTCGTGCAGCCGGCAGTGACGGCACCCGTCGTGCCGGTCCCGGTTGTCGAAGCGGCCACCCCGGCGAAAACCGAAACTCCGGCCGTGTCCCTATTGCCAGGTGTGGTCAAGGATCCGGCGGCGAGCACCGACAGCGATTTCGATCCTTCGGCCGATCCTCTCGATGCCTTGCCGGCCGTGCGCATGGCAATGGAGCAGGGTGGACATATCTCCGCCGCCAGCCAGGCACAACCGAAAGCGGCGCCCGCGCAGACTCAGGCTGACGGCGAATTGACCTCGGCGCAGAACTTTGCCGCCGGCATGGCCAGCATGCTTGATGTGCAGGCCGACAAGGACAGCACCAGTCAGGGCGGCGAGAAGGCGTTCAGCGGGCTGATCGATGACGGCCTGAAAGACCTGAAAACCGCCACCAGCGACACCCGCGTCGACGACTTCGCCAACCGCTTGGCGGCACTGACTCAGGCTGCCACGCCGAAGACTGCGAACGCAGTACCTGTCAATCAGCCGATCGCCATGCATCAAAGCGGCTGGACCGAAGAAGTGGTCAACCGCGTCATGTATCTGTCGAGCGCCAATCTGAAGGCGGCGGACATTCAGTTGCAGCCGGCCGAGCTGGGGCGTCTGGATATCCGCGTGAACATGGTCCCCGACCAGCAGACTCAGGTGACGTTCATGAGCGCGCACCCGAGTGTGCGTGAAGCGCTTGACGGGCAGATGCATCGTTTGCGCGAGATGTTCAACCAGCAGGGCATGGGTCAGGTCGACGTCAATGTCTCCGATCAGAGTCGCGGCTGGCAGGGCCAGCAAGGTCAGGAGCAGGCGCAGCAGGGTCAGAGTGGGCGTACCAGCGCTACCGGTGGTCGTCTGGATTCGGCGGATGAAGAGTTGGCACCCGCCACTATTGCTGAAGCAGCCGCGCAAACCACCAGCGTGATCGGCACCAGCGCCGTCGACTATTACGCCTGATTGATCAAGAGCCCCTCACCCTAGCCCTCTCCCGGAGGGAGAGGGGACTGATCGGGGGATGCTCTCGAAGTACGCCGACCTGATAGTTCGGCTGTGAATCCATCATCGACTCGGTCTTTCAGGTCGATGTTTGACGTCTGACACCTCGGTCGGCCCCCTCTCCCTCAGGGAGAGGGCTGGGGTGAGGGTAGCTTTTGACTTTAGCGTTGTCTCCACCATCTCCGACACTTCTGGCATAACACTTGCTCTTGCCTTGCCGTGCGACTGTGAAAACCCGATTAGTGACGGATTATTGGCATGGCGAAGAGCGAAACAGCAGCAGTGAAAGACCCAGCAACCAAAGGCAAACTCAAGCTGATCATCGTGATCGTGCTGGCGTTGCTGCTGGCCATTGGCGCGTCCGTGGGGGCGACCTGGTTCTTCATGCACAGCGCCCAAAGCAAGCCTGCCGAGGCCGCAGATGCAGCGCCCGTCGGCAAGCAGCCGGCGATTTTCGAGCCGATGGCGCCGGCCTTTGTCGCCAACTACAACCAGAACGGCCGTCAGCGCTACATGCAGGTGAGCATCACCATGCTGGCGCGTAACCAGGCCGATCTGGAAGCGCTGAAAGTGCACATGCCGGTGATCCGCAACAACCTGGTGATGCTCTTCTCCGGTCAGGATTTCGCCACTTTGGCGACGCCGGTCGGCCAGGAGATGTTGCGCCAGAAGGCCACAGCGAGCGTGCAGGAAGTGGCGCAGAAAGAGCTGGGCAAAGTGGTGATCGAACAGTTGCTTTTCACTAATTTCGTACTGCAGTAGGAACACGACATGGCCGTGCAGGATCTGCTGTCCCAGGATGAAATCGATGCGCTGTTGCATGGCGTCGACGATGGTCTGGTACAGACCGATAACGCTGCCGAACCCGGCAGTGTCAAAAGCTACGACCTGACCAGCCAGGATCGCATCGTCCGTGGACGCATGCCGACTCTGGAGATGATCAACGAGCGTTTTGCCCGTTACACCCGCATCAGCATGTTCAACATGCTGCGCCGCTCGGCGGACGTTGCCGTCGGTGGCGTACAGGTGATGAAGTTTGGCGAATACGTACACTCGCTGTACGTGCCGACCAGCCTCAACCTGGTCAAGATCAAACCCCTGCGCGGCACCGCGCTGTTCATCCTCGACGCCAAACTGGTGTTCAAACTGGTGGACAACTTCTTCGGCGGTGACGGTCGTCACGCGAAGATCGAAGGGCGTGAATTCACCCCGACCGAATTGCGCGTGGTGCGCATGGTGCTGGAGCAGGCCTTCGTCGATTTGAAAGAAGCCTGGCAGGCGATCATGGAAGTCAATTTCGAGTACATCAACTCGGAAGTGAACCCGGCCATGGCCAACATCGTCGGCCCGAGCGAAGCGATCGTGGTTTCCACCTTCCATATCGAACTCGATGGCGGTGGCGGCGACCTGCACGTGACCATGCCGTACTCGATGATCGAGCCGGTGCGCGAAATGCTCGACGCCGGTTTCCAGTCGGACCTCGACGATCAGGACGAGCGCTGGGTCAACGCCCTGCGCCAGGACGTGCTCGATGTCGACGTGCCGATCGGTGCCACCGTCGCCCGTCGCCAGTTGAAGCTGCGCGACATCCTGCACATGCAGCCGGGGGATGTGATCCCGGTGGAAATGCCGGAAGACATGATCATGCGCGCCAACGGCGTACCGGCCTTCAAGGTCAAGATGGGCTCGCACAAAGGCAACCTCGCGTTGCAAGTGATCGAGCCGATCGAGCGTCGCTGAAGCGCCGCTCTCACCCCCACACATTTAGCTGAATTGTTGCCCGCCGAGGACAAATGATGAACGACGATATGAACGCCCAGGACGATCAGGCACTGGCTGACGAATGGGCTGCTGCCCTGGAAGAAACCGGTGACGGCCAGGCTGACATCGATGCGCTGCTGGCTGCTGACGCTGGCGCCGCCAGCTCCAACCGTCTGCCGATGGAAGAATTCGGCAGCGTGCCGAAGAACAACGATCCGGTAACGCTGGACGGTCCGAACCTGGACGTGATCCTCGACATCCCGGTGTCGATCTCGATGGAAGTGGGCAGCACCGACATCAACATTCGCAACCTGCTGCAACTCAACCAGGGTTCGGTCATCGAACTGGACCGCCTGGCCGGTGAGCCGCTGGACGTGCTGGTCAACGGCACGCTGATCGCTCACGGCGAAGTGGTCGTGGTCAACGAGAAGTTCGGCATCCGCCTGACCGACGTGATCAGCCCAAGCGAACGCATCAAGAAGCTGCGCTGAGTGAAAAGGTTTCTCTGGGCTCTGCTCGCGTTGCCGTTGAGCGTGCTGGCCGCTGAACCGGCGGCAACCCACGCTGCTGCTGCGCCGGTTGCCGCGACTGCGCCGATGGTCAGCAGCGGCGTGGCCGGGCAATTGACGCAACTGGTATTCGGCTTGCTGCTGGTGCTGGGGCTGATCTTCTTCCTTGCCTGGCTGTTGCGTCGAGTGCAGCAGTCAGGCCCGGCAGGCAAGGGCCAAGTGATCGAGCTGATCGGTTCCCGTGCGCTCGGTCCGCGTGACCGGTTGATGCTGGTGCAGGTCGGCAATGAGCAGATTCTGCTCGGTCTGAGCCCCGGCACCATCACCGCGCTGCACGTGCTCAAAGAGCCGGTTGAAGTGCCAGGTACCAGCGAGAAAGCGACCCCGGAATTCGCTCAGCATCTGCTGAAGATTCTCGGCAAGGATCAGAAGGATAAGAAGTAATGGGTGCGCTACGCATCGTCTTGACGCTGGCCCTGTTGCTGGCCGCGCCGCTGGCGTTCGCCGCCGATCCGTTGTCGATCCCGGCGATCACGCTGGGCACCAACGCCGACGGCGCGCAGGAATATTCGGTCAGTCTGCAGATTCTGCTGATCATGACCGCGCTGAGTTTTATCCCGGCGGCGGTCATCCTGATGACCAGTTTCACGCGGATCATCATCGTCTTCTCGATCCTGCGTCAGGCCCTGGGCCTGCAACAGACACCGTCGAACCAGATCCTCACGGGCATGGCGCTGTTCCTGACCATGTTCATCATGGCGCCGGTGTTCGATCGGGTGAACAACGATGCGTTGCAACCGTATCTGGCCGAGAAACTCACCGCTCAGCAAGCGGTGGAAAAGGCTCAGGTGCCGATCAAGGACTTCATGCTCGCGCAGACCCGCACCAGTGATCTGGAGCTGTTCATGCGCCTGTCCAAGCGCACCGACATCGCCACCCCGGATCAGGCGCCGCTGACCATTCTGGTACCCGCGTTCGTCACGTCCGAGCTGAAAACCGCGTTCCAGATCGGCTTCATGATCTTCATTCCGTTCCTGATCATCGACCTCGTCGTGGCCAGTGTGCTGATGGCGATGGGTATGATGATGCTCTCGCCGCTGATCATCTCGCTGCCGTTCAAGATCATGCTGTTTGTGCTGGTGGATGGCTGGGCGCTGATCATCGGCACGCTGGCCAGCAGTTTTGGAGGTGTTTCGCCATGACGCCGGAAGTCGCGGTCGACATATTTCGTGAGGCGCTTTGGCTGACCACGTTGATGGTCGCGATTCTGGTGGTGCCGAGCCTGTTGGTCGGTTTGCTGGTGGCAATGTTCCAGGCGGCCACGCAGATCAACGAACAGACCCTGAGCTTCCTGCCGCGTCTGCTGGTGATGCTGGTCACGCTGATCGTCGCCGGCCCATGGATCGTGCAGACGTTCATGGAGTACATCATTCAGTTGTACAAAAACATTCCGATGGTCATCGGCTAAGCCATGCAATCGCTGCTGCAGTTGACCGACACCCAGATCAGTTCCTGGGTGGCGACGTTCATGTTGCCGCTGTTTCGCGTCGCCTCGATGCTGATGGTCATGCCCGTGTTCGGCACAACCCTCATCCCCCGGCGTGTGCGCCTGTATTTCGCCGTGGCGATTACCGTGGTGATTGTGCCCGGCCTGCCGCCGATGCCGGCGGTCAGTCCGCTCGATCTCAGCGGGCTGCTGTTGATTGCCGAACAGATCCTGGTCGGCGCCGTACTCGGGTTTTCCTTGCAGCTGTTTTTCCAGGCCTTTGCCGTGGCCGGGCAGATTGTCGCGATCCAGATGGGTATGGGCTTCGCCTCGATGGTCGACCCGGCCAACGGGGTCTCGGTGGCGGTGATCGGCCAATTCTTCACCATGCTGGTGACGCTGCTGTTCCTGTCGATGAATGGCCATCTCGTGGTGTTCGAGGTCCTCACCGAAAGCTTCACCACGTTGCCCGTGGGCAGTGGGTTGATGACCGCGCATTACTGGGAGTTGGCCGGCAAACTCGGCTGGGTGCTGGGCGCGGCGTTGTTGCTGGTACTGCCGGCGGTCACCGCGCTGCTGGTGGTCAACATCGCGTTCGGCGTGATGACCCGTGCCGCGCCGCAACTGAACATTTTCTCCATCGGTTTTCCACTGACCCTGGTGCTCGGCCTGTTCATTGTCTGGGTCGGCCTGGCGGACATTCTCAATCAGTACCAGCCGCTGGCTACCGAGGCCTTGCAGCTGTTACGCGAACTGGCACGGGCGCGCTGACTCATGGCCGAGAGCGAAAGCGGTCAGGACAAAACAGAAGACCCCACGGAGAAACGTAAAAAGGACTCCCGGGAGAAGGGTGAGATCGCCCGCTCGAAAGAGCTCAACACCCTCGCCGTGATGATGGCCGGTGCCAGCGCGCTGTTGATATTCGGCGGCATGCTCGCCGAAGACCTGATGGACCTGATGCGTATGAACTTCACGCTGTCGCGCGAAGTGATCATGAACCAGGGCTCCATGGGCACGTTCCTGATGCAGTCGGGCAAGCTCGCCCTGGTGGCGATTCAGCCGATCATGATCACCTTGTTGCTGGCCGCGTTGATCGGGCCGATTTCCCTCGGTGGCTGGCTGTTCGCGGCCGGCTCCCTGGCGCCCAAGTTCAGCCGGATGAACCCGGCAGCGGGCATCAAGCGGATGTTCTCGTTCAAGTCTGTGGTCGAACTGCTCAAGGCTTTGGCGAAGTTTCTGATCACCTTGGGTGTGGCGTTGGTGGTGCTGTCCGCCGACGTCGATGACTTTTTGCGCATCGCCCATGAACCGCTTGACCGGGCGATCATTCACAGCGTCACGCTGGTTGCCTGGAGTACGTTGTGGCTGGCTTGCGGGCTGATCATCATCGCTGCGGTCGACGTGCCGGTGCAGCTCTGGGAAGCCCACAAGAAACTGCTGATGACCAAGCAGGAAGTGCGCGACGAGCACAAGGATCAGGAAGGCCGGCCTGAAGTCAAACAACGCATCCGTCAAACCCAGCGCGAGATGTCCCAGCGGCGGATGATGGCGGCGATTCCCGATGCCGACGTGGTCATCACCAACCCGACCCACTACGCGGTGGCGCTCAAGTACGATTCCGAGAAGGGCGGGGCGCCCGTCCTGCTGGCCAAGGGCAGCGACTTCCTGGCGCTGAAGATCCGTGAAATCGCCGTGGCCAACAACGTCATGCTCCTTGAGTCGCCGGGGCTGGCGCGGTCGATCTACTACTCCACTGAGCTCGATCAGGAAATCCCCGGGGGCTTGTATCTGGCGGTTGCCCAGGTCCTGGCCTACGTCTACCAGATCCGCCAATTCCAGGCGGGCAAGGGCAAGCGCCCGGATCCGCTCAAGGACGATCTGCCGATTCCGCCGGACCTGCGTCGCGATTCCTGACGGTTACCGTCTGTCTGAAAGACCTCTGCACCTGTTATTTCTGACAGTAGCCAGTGAGCGCTCCTCAGCGATCTAATTGCCATGGGATTTCTCCCGGCATTTTCCCTGTATTGGTGGCTCTGATCATTTGATGCGAGTACCAGGGATCGGCGTCTACGTCAGGTTTCAGAGGAAGCGATCATGGCAGCGAATCCGCTAAAAAAATTGGACGGCATGGAGATGGAGTTTGTCTCCGGTGTGTTGGAAAGGCGCCCTGATGAGCGCGCAATCGGTTACACCGTCACGTTCAAACTGATTCTGGATTTCACTCATTTCAAGCACATGGCCAACGCCTATAGTCCAAATTATCTGGAGGTGTCGACTAACTCGATTCGGCCTGAGCTGGAGGGGCTGGCGTACCACTCTAGCTACAATTTGATTGGCAAACCTGACGAAAAAATCGTCAACAGCGCGATGCTTTTCGAGCGATTCACCCATCTGGAGGACTACATGGATGGCTGGATCTACGATGAAATGGAGAGGCGCTACAGCAAACCGCAATTCACCATTGAAGGTGATGCTCTTTTCATTACGGCACGTCAGGACTTTCGCTGGTTGGATCCCGCGCGCCAGATCGAAATCAAAGACCTCGCCATCATCCCTTTCAAGTGGGGGCTAACCCTGATAGAGCAGCGCGTAAAAGTGTCCTGGGGGAAGCCAGACACTAGAACGCCTGAGGAGATAGTGACACTGATGTACACGCACAACGAGCTCGTCGACATCGAAGGGGTCTCCGTGCTCAAGGGTTCGCGCTACATCAATGGCAAGGCCCTCAGTTTCGGTGTGATTGCACCTGAGCAGGTTTTGACGGCGTAGTGATGGGCAGCATGGCCGCCACGTTGTTGCTGGACGACCGTGGAAACGGTTCGATCGAGAGCTGAAGCGAAAAGACATGTGTTGGCTGTGCGTCAGTTTTCGCGAGCAAGCCTGCTCTCACAGGTTTGGTAACTGCTCACAGGCTTGTGATTAATGCATATCCCTGTGGGAGCGGGCTTGCCCGCGAAGACCTCAGCAACCACAGCACAGCACTCAAGCCTTGTCAGACAGTCCTGCTACTGCGGCACCTGCAGATTATCCAGCACCCGATTCACCGCCAATTCCCCGAGCATGATCAATTGCGCGATGCCCAAAAGCGTCCGGCGCTGCGACGCTGGCAAGAGGTGGGCAAAGTCACTGGCAATGGTTCTTGCCGAAGCAAGGGTCTCGAAGGCATCGGCCAGCATCTCCTCGTTTTTGAAGTCGGCGGTAACGGCGTA